>JBJEMQ010000186.1:0-9226 GCA_051879755.1 Coprococcus sp.
AGTATAATGTCATAAATTTCTAGAGGTAGCTAGGCACGAGTGGTTTACCATTTACACTATATATGTTAATACCGGGGGGGGGCCTTCACGTAAGTGAAGTCCGTTATCCGCTTAATTCTCCCGATATCCTGTATATTCCGATTCCGCTATGGACGACATATTCACATAACAAACGCCTGAAAATGAAAACTTCAATTCTCAGGCGTTTGTTTGATTTGGATATTACCATTAATAATATTCGTTTTTATACCAGTTTCTTACCTGTCAGCTTCTCATAGCCTTCAAGATAAATATCAATTGTTTTCTGTGCAACATCATCAGGAAGCTTCCATCCCTTATCAGGATTTGCCTTGAGCCAGTCGCGGGCAAACTGCTTATCAAATGAAGGCTGTCCATGTCCCGGTTCATAGCCCTCTGCAGGCCAGAAACGTGAGCTGTCTGGTGTCAGCATCTCATCACCTATAACAATATTGCCATTCTCATCAAGACCAAACTCAAACTTTGTATCAGCAATGATTATTCCTTTGCTAAGTGCGTATTCAGCACATTTCTTATATAATGCAATAGTGCAATCACGAAGCTTTGCAGCATACTCAGAACCTTTACCCGGAAAGTATTTCTCAAGATGAGCTATGCTCTGCTCATATGAGATATTCTCATCATGATCACCAATCTCAGCTTTTGTAGATGGTGTATAGATAGGCTCAGGAAGCTTATCCGATTCTTTAAGTCCCTCAGGAAGCTTGATTCCACATACTGTGCCATTCTCCTTATAGCTTGCCCAGCCACTTCCTGTAATATATCCTCTTACAATACACTCTATAGGCAGCATTGTGAGCTTCTTGCACATCATACTGTTGCCATCAAACTTCTCCTGCTGGAAAAATTCCGGCATATCCTTTACATCTACAGAAATCATATGGTTTGGAAGAATATCCTCTGTCATATCAAACCAGAACTTTGACATCTGTGTAAGTACAGTTCCCTTCTTTGATATAGTATTATCAAGTATAACATCAAAACAGCTTATACGGTCTGTTGCAACCATGATAAGGCTGTCGCCGTTGTCATAAATCTCTCTTACTTTTCCTTCTTTGATTGGCTTTAATTCCTGCATACCTTTACACCTCGTATATTTTTTTAGTTAGTACATATATAATTGGTATCACTTTTTCATACCCCTTGTCAAGATATTTGCACTATTTCTATGCAAATCCACACAGTATTCCTATACTATGTATTATAAATGCTACAACCCATGCAATCATACATTGTGCGATTGCTATTCCTATAGCTGCCTTTCTTCCACCCATTTCTCTCTTCACAGTTGCAACTGTTGCCACACATGGTGTATATAACAGAGTAAATACAAGAAATACTAATGCGGTAAATGGAGTAAATAATGTTGGCAGCGCCGCTACATCACCCCCAAGCAGTACCGTAAGTGTTGATACAACACTTTCCTTCGCTGTAAATCCCGTAATAAGGGCAGTAGATATTCTCCAGTCACCAAATCCCAGTGGTATAAAAAGAGGCGCTAATATTCCACCCAGCTTTGCCAGCAGACTGGCATCAGGCGTAGCTGCTACATTAAATCTAATATCAAATGTCTGTAAAAACCATATAATAACTGTTGCAACAAATATAATTGTAAACGCCTTTTGTATAAATCCCTTTGCCTTTTCCCATATAAGATGTCCTACACTCTTTGCACTCGGAAGCCGGTAATTAGGCAGTTCCATAACAAATGGAATAGGCTCGCCCTTATATTTTAATTTTTTAAGAATAAGTGCATATAATATACCACACAACATTCCAAATACATACAGTCCTATCATTACAAGCGGTCTCAGATGTTTTGGGAAAAATGCACTTGTAAATAAAGCATATATCGGCAGTTTTGCGCTGCAGCTCATAAATGGTGTAAGAAGTATGGTCATCTTCCTGTCACGTTCACTAGACAAAGTTCTTGTTGCCATGATAGCCGGAACAGAACATCCAAATCCAATAAGCATCGGAACAAAACTTCTTCCTGACAGTCCTATCTTTCTAAGCAGCTTATCCATGATAAATGCCACCCGGGCCATATATCCTGTATCTTCTAATATAGATAGGAAGAAAAATAATGTAACTATAGTCGGCAGAAAACTTAAGACACTTCCCACACCCGAAAGCACCGCATCTACTATAAGAGATTTTACTACAGGATTTATCTGCGCTGCTGTAAGCCATTTATCTGCAAGAGCTATCAACGAATCTACTCCAAGTGACATAAGATCCGAAAGTGCTGCTCCCAGAAGCGAAAATGTCATAACAAATACTAATGCCATAATAAGAAGAAAGCATGGTATCGCAGTATATTTTCCTGTTAATATTCTGTCTATGGAAACGCTTCTTTTATGCTCTTTACTTTCATGCGGCTTTACAACCGTTGTTCTGCACAATTTTTCTATAAATGCAAAGCGCATGTTTGCCAGTGCTGCTTCTCTGTCAAGACCACTCTCCTGTTCCATAATTGTAATAACATGCTCAAGTGCATGTTTTTCAGCCTCCGGTATCTGCATGGAATCCTCTATCAATTTATCTCCCTCCACCAGCTTGGTACACGCAAATCTCGGTGGAAGTCCTGCTTTTATGGCATAAGGTTCCAGCATATGCTCTGCCGCATGTATGCACCTATGTACAGCTCCCAGTCTGTCTCCTGTTTTCTCACTATCAGGGCAAAAATCTATTCTTCCCGGTGCCTCTCTATATCTTGCTATATGAATAGCATGGTCTATAAGCTCATCTATACCTTCATTTTTAATAGCCGATATAGGCACGATAGGTATCCCCAGTATGCTTTCCAACTCATTTACATAAATAGTTCCGCCATTTGTCCGAACCTCATCCATCATATTAAGAGCCAGTACCATAGGTATCTTAAGTTCCATAAGCTGCATGGTAAGATAAAGATTTCTCTCTATATTTGAAGCATCTACTATATTAATAATACCTGTTATATCTGAATTCATAAGGAAATCTCTGGTCACAATCTCTTCATTTGAATAAGGAGACAGGGAATAAATACCCGGCAAATCCGTCACCGTAGCCTCAGGATGATTTCTAATTATTCCATCCTTTTTATCTACAGTAACCCCGGGGAAATTGCCCACATGCTGATTTGCTCCTGTAAGCTGGTTAAATAATGTTGTCTTGCCACAATTCTGATTTCCTACCAAGGCAAATGTAAGTTTCTGCCCCTTCGGAATCATTTCGCCAATTTTATTTGCTCTGTAATCATTTGCTCTACCGAGTTCCCCGACTCCGGGATGTTCCACAGGCTGATGAAGCTTATGCCCTTCTGATTTATCAGCCGCACCATGATAATCTTCTCCGTTCTTATCTTCATCACCTGCAAGTCTCTCAATTTCTATCTTTTTTGCTTCCTCCAGCCTAAGAGTCAGCTCATAACCTCTAAGCTGTATCTCTACCGGGTCTCCCATAGGTGCCACCTTAATAAGTGTTACCTCCGTATTTGGAGTAAGCCCCATATCAAGCAAATGATGACGCAACTGTCCTTTTCCATCTATGCTTACAATTCTTCCACTTTGATTTTTTTTAAGTTCATCCAGTGTCATATATTGCACCTTGCTTTCCAGATAATTTTTCTTATCTATTTAATTTTATATTTTACCACCTAAAAAAAAGCCTGCCAATACATCTTTTCGTTTCTGCCAAGTAAATGTTGGCAATTCTTTTATCTTTCTGTTCGTACGCCATATTTCCACATAATATAGCAAAAATCCCCACACCCGCTTTTTTGCAGATGTGAGGATTTTCTAATCATTATCTGTTATGCCACATTAGTGGCTATGTTTTTTTGTCTTTGGTGCAGCATCTTACACGACCTTTCTAAACTATTCAATGGTAATAAAGTTATCTTTTTCTACTGCCTTATTTTCCTCCTTCTTAGGAACCGTAAGTTTCAGGATACCACTTTCATATTTGGCGTGTATATCATCCTGCGTAACAGAATCGCCAACATAAAAGCTTCTGCTTACACTGCCGGCATAACGCTCACGTCTGATATACTTACCTGTCTTCTTATCCTTCTCGTCCTTATCAAGACCTTTGGCAGCAGCAATCGTCAGATAACCATTATTCAGCTGAACCGTAACTTCATCCTTCTTAAATCCCGGCAAATCAATATCCACTTCATAGCTGTCATCTGTCTCACGGACATCCGTTTTCATCAGGTTCTTTGCATGTTTTCCATACAATGGATTCTTTGCAGGAAACATTTCCTTTTCCAGTTCCTTGTCAAATGAGAACTGATCCATCAAATCATCAAACAAATCTTCTCCAAAAATACTAGGTCTTAACATAAGTCATTACTCCTTTCAATCTCAAACAAGTGTCGGAAATCAGTTTTTATAAAACCTTTAGGCACTTAGACTTTTGTATCTTTAGCACTGTCAGAGAAATCTGAGGTGTTGATTTTTATCAGGTCAGGGGATTTATTATTTTCTTTTTTACCCCTTTCCTTATCTTCAGTTATGTTATAGCACCATTTGCTAGCACTGTCAACAGGTGAGTGCTAATTTTTTGTGAATATTCTGTGAATTGTCTGACACTTTTTGTATTTTATAAAATACAAAAATATGCACCTTTTTCTATTTACTTTACCTGCATATTCAGCTATAATAACATAGCACAATATCTTGTGTTTATATTTTTATCAAACGCAAAATCTTGCTAGTTTATTATTGATATATTATTACATATAAAAGGGGATTGACCATGGGAACAAAAGTCAAAACAAACGTAATCAAGCGAAATGGCGAAGAGGTAAGCTTTGATTTATCAAAGATTGAAAATGCTATATTTGCTGCAAACCGCGAGGTAGATAAGCTATATCAGCTCAGTGATTATCAGGTTCATGCCATAGCCGATAATCTGTCAAAGCAGATAGAAGCAATGACACACGCAATTCATGTCGAGGATATCCAGGACATGGTAGAGACGGGAATTATGGAAATGCGTGGCTATGAGGTTGCTCAGAAATATGTACGTTATCGTTATAAGCGAGAGCTCGCACGTAAATCAAACACAACAGATAATGGAATTCTGGCTCTTATAGATCATTTAAACGAAGAAGTCAACCAGGAGAATTCCAACAAAAATCCTGTTATAAATTCAACCCAGAGAGATTATATGGCCGGCGAAGTAAGCAAAGATTTGACAAAACGTATGCTTCTTCCTGCTGATATAGTCGAAGCCCACGAGGCCGGAATAATTCATTTTCATGACTCCGACTATTTTGCACAACGTGAGCATAACTGTGATCTTGTAGACCTTGAAGACATGCTTCAAAATGGTACCGTAATCAGTGAGACGCTGATTGAAAAGCCTCACAGTTTTTTCACTGCCTGCAATGTAACTACACAGATAGTTGCTCAGGTTGCAAGTAACCAGTATGGCGGTCAATCATTTACACTGTCGCACATCGCACCATTTGTAGATGTCAGCAGACAAAAAATCCGCAAACAGGTAATTGATGAAAGAACAGAATGCGGTGAATCACTTGACGATAGTATTATTGATAAATTAACAGAAAAGAGACTTCGTCTTGAAGTAAAGAGTGGTATACAGACTATACAATATCAGCTCATTACTCTTATGACATGTAATGGTCAGGCACCGTTTGTAACCATGTTTATGTATCTTGACGAAGTACCTGAAGGCCGTACACGGGATGACCTTGCAATGATTATAGAGGAAGTCCTTCTTCAACGTATTCAAGGCGTAAAAAATGAAAAGGGTATATGGATTACTCCTGCCTTTCCTAAGCTTATATATGTGCTGGATGAAGATAACATCCGTCCCGGCACAAAATACTGGCACCTTACACAGCTTGCAGCAAAATGTACGGCCAAACGTATGGTTCCTGATTATATATCCGCAAAGGTCATGCGTGAACTTAAAAATGGTGATGTATATCCATGTATGGGATGCCGCTCCTTCCCTACATCAGAGGATAATGTAAGAAATGCTGATGGCTCTAGGAAATATTATGGCCGTTTTAATCAGGGTGTTGTAACAATCAATCTTGTAGATGTTGCATGCTCATCAAATGGTGACATGGATGCCTTCTGGAGTATATTGGACGAGCGTCTGGAACTGTGTCATCGCGCTCTCCGTTGCCGCCATGAACGTTTGCTTGGAACGATATCTGACGTTGCGCCTATCCTGTGGCAGCATGGTGCTCTTGCAAGACTTAAAAAAGGAGAAAAAATTGATAAGCTGTTATATGGCGGATATTCAACTATCTCTCTTGGATATGCCGGTTTGTGCGAAATGTGCGTGCGCATGATAGGCAAAACACATACCTCACCTGAAGGTAAGGAATTTGCACTTGCTGTCATGCAAAAGCTGAATGATAAATGTAAAGAATGGAAAGAGGCTGAAAACATCAGCTATTCAGTATATGGAACTCCTATGGAGTCCACTACATATAAATTTGCAAAATGCCTTCAAAAGCGCTTTGGAATCATACCTGGTGTAACAGACAAGAACTATATCACAAACAGTTATCATGTTCATGTTACCGAACAGATAGATGCTTTCAGCAAATTGAAATTTGAATCCGAATTCCAGAAGCTTTCACCGGGCGGTGCTATAAGCTATGTTGAGGTACCAAATCTTCAGGATAATCTGGATGCAGTTATTGCAGTTATGCAGTTTATCTATGACAATATCCTATATGCTGAGCTCAACACCAAGAGTGACTACTGCGAAGCCTGCGGATATGATGGTGAGATTAAAATTGTAACTGATGATGCAGGCAAACTGGTTTGGGAATGTCCTAATTGCGGAAATCGAGATCAAAACAGACTCTCAGTAGCAAGACGAACATGCGGATATATAGGAACCCAGTTCTGGAATCAGGGTCGTACCCAGGAAATTAAAGACAGAGTTCTTCATTTATAAATAGTAACAGGCTGTAACCGGATAAAGGTTACAGCCTGTTAATATTTATCACTATTCTGACAATAATTCTGCTACAAGTTCTGTGCCACGATACAAATCATCAACTGTTGTATATTCATTTACAGAATGAGCATTATACATACCGCACGATATTACAAGTCCCTCTATTCCATTCCTTGCAAAGCTGTTATTATCACTTCCTCCAAATGTACTTCCAACTTCGCCGGACAATCCAAGCTTCCTGCATGCATTTTTAAAGCCTTCTACAACATGACTGTCCTCAGGTGTTTCATATGCCATCAGATGCACCTCGTATGTTACATCAGATGTAGCTCCAATCTTTTCCGCCTCCTCAGCAAATATTTGTTTTGCCTTATCTACATATGCCATAGCATTTATATGATTATAGCTTCTTATCTCTCCTGTAACTTCACAACTGTCCGGAACTATATTTGTAGCTGTACCGCCTTTTATTGTACCAATATTAAATGTAGTATCCTCATCTACATGCCCCATGTCAAGCCTGCTTATTGCTTTACCTGCTGCTTGAATGGCATGTATTCCGTTTTCAGGCTCAAAGCCTGCATGTGCCGCCTTGCCTACTATTTCCGCCTTTATAGATATAATAGATGGTGCCCTTCTTGCAGCACTGCCAACAGGACCTGACAAGTCAAGTACATATGCTCTGTCAGCTGTCACTACCGAATAGTCGAATACATCCGAACCTTTAACATACAGCTCCTCACCTATGGTGAATAGCAGTTCTATATCCCTGTGTGGTTTCCCACTTTTAAGCAAAAGTTCTATTCCATATATAATCTCTAATATACCGCTGATATCATCTGCGCCAAGAACAGTATCTCCTTTTGAGCGAATAAAACCATCTTCTACTACAGCTTTTTTGCCGGTTCCCGGCTCCACAACATCCATATGTGATGAAAACAATATTGGTGCTCCCTCTATGTCACCCTTTAATCTGGCAAATATATTTCCCGTGTCTCCGCCATAATGTTTTCCGCCATCATCCTCATTTACATAAAAGCCCAGACCTTTTAATCTGCTGATAATCCAGTCTGCAGTTTTCCTTTCATGAAAGCTTATAGAATCATATGATACCAATTCAACAAAATCTTCAACTATATTTTCCTGCCATGACATATATCTTCACCTCTAAATTACATATTCCGGCTCATTGAGCAACTGCATTTTCCTTAAAAACTCCTTTGTACGTTCATTCTCCGGATGAGAAAATACCTGTTTTGGTGTTCCATCCTCAACAATATGACCTCCGTCAAGGAATATCACCCTGTTCGCCACATGTCTTACGAAGTTCATCTCATGCGACACCAAAAGCATGGTATATCCTTCTGCTGCCACTTTTTTAATAGTTTCAAGCACCTCGCCTACAAGTTCCGGGTCAAGTGCTGATGTTGGCTCATCAAGCAGTAATATCTGCGGTTTAAGAGCAAGCGCTCTGGCTATTGCCACTCTCTGCTGCTGTCCACCTGACAAATGCTTTGGATAATGATTTGCCCACGGTGCCATTCCTACTCTGTCAAGTTCGTGAAGCGCAAGCTCATAAGCCTCTTTTTTGCTTTTTTTCTGTACTATGACAAGACCTTCCATAACATTCTCAAGAGCAGTCTTCTTCTCGAATAAATTAAATCTCTGAAATACCATGCCCATATTCTTCCTAAGCTTCTCACTTTCTTTACGTCTTTTTTTGGACAGGTCTATCGTCTCTTCCTGAAAAACAGCCTCTCCCTTCTCCGGAATCTCAAGCTGGTTGATACATCTAAGAAGTGTAGATTTTCCTGTACCGGACGGACCAATTATTCCTACAACATCGCCCTTATTTATTTTCAGATTGATATTATCAAGAACTACATTATCATTAAACTTCTTTGATAAATTCTTTATTTCAATCATATCTACACCTCCTTCGGCTCTATCTCCACCTTGGCAACCTGTTCAGGAACTGCCATCTTCTTTTCTATAAGTTTTATTATTCTTTCAACTACAAAAGTAACTGCCCAGTAAATAATAGCAAGTGATACATACACTTCAAAATATCTGTATGTTCTTCCACCTATTATCTTGCCCTGTGCCGTCATCTCTACTACTGCACATACAAAAGCAAGTGAGGTACCTTTTATAAGTCCTATAAATGAATTTCCCAGACCCGGAAGTGCCACTGTCATCATCTCCGGAAGAATTATTCTTCTAAATGTCTGAAAATATGTCATGCCTATTG
>JBJEMQ010000187.1:0-9223 GCA_051879755.1 Coprococcus sp.
AATATCAAGTTTTGCAAGCACCGGCTCTTCTTCAGGAAATTCCTCAATAATGCGGTTGCACATTTTATTATTAAATCTCACACGTTCTTCGTAATTAAATTTCAAAATATTCTTATAACCCCAAAGATGTGTAAATATATCCTGACGTTCTATATCCATCGCTGCAGGGAAAAATGATGATATAATTCTGCCCTGCTTCTCTGCACACATTGCAAGCATTCTCTGCTCTGCAAATACCATATGACATAGATTTTCTTCCTTTTCCCGGCAATGCTCCATAAAATCGACAGCGCTTTCTACATAATATCTCTTGAATTCATCATCTGCAATATAAAGCATACAGGTATTTACAGGAAAAGCTTTCCAGTTCCATTCAGGATCAAACCTGTAATCCTGGTCCATATTAAAGAACTCTTTATCCGGATACACATCAGGAAATATTCCTTCCCTATGAATTGCACATATATCAGCATTTTCTATATAACGTCGTACATCCCGCCATATGATTAAATCCAAATCTATCATAACTGCCGGCATAACCATTTGCTTCATTGCATATAACTTACCAGCCGCCCAAAACACTTTTGCCGGAACCTTATCTGATACATTTATCTCTTTCATACCGTCATCCCATATATGACTTATGCCGGTTTTATCTATATAGTCAAGTGCTATTTTGTCACCATACAAACAGATACTGCCATTCTGCTTCCTCCACATAAGTGCAGACATCATCATAGTCAGTATCTCATAATCCTGCAGGAAATATTCATTTGTATTATTATTTGTCATATACGGCTTAGACCATATTGTATGAAAGCCTTTGATACCCATCTCCCCCTTATATCAGATCAATTCCATATCCAAGTCTTGCATTTCCACCCTTTTTCTCTGCCGGTCTCCTGTATTTATTAATCAACTGCCACTCTGTCGGTATATATGACCAATCTTCCGCAGGCTGGTATTCCATTATCTGCTCATTATCCCGCGACTGAATACCTATATGGGACTTAAAAACTTCAGGTACAATATACATCTGACTTCCGCTTATGCCTCGCCGGCTTCCAAATAAAAAGCCATACTGGCTGCCTGTCAGATACATTTTTATCTGGCTTCCTGTCAGATATCCCCTCTGGCTGCCACCTGAATAAAATCCCCGCTGGCTGCCACCTGATAAAAACCATCTCTGGCTGCCACTCATAAAATATCTATATAAATATTCATATTCGTACTCATGCTCATGTCTCTGACTGCCCGAATAAATACCTCTCTGGCTGCCACCTGATAAAAACCCTCTCTGGCTGCCACCCATAAAATATCTATATAAATATTCATATTCGTACTCATGCTCATGTCTCTGACTGCCTGAATAAAATCCTCTCTGACTACTTGAGGATAAAAAACCTTGCTGGCTGCCACCTGACAGAAATCCCCTCTGACTGCCTGACCGCCTGCTTCCATATAAACCAACCTTATGGCTGCCACCTGCATAACTTCCGGCTATGCCTCTTACCCGGCTGCCACCTGCGATATGTTTCTTATTTTTTACTGCTGCACAGCCAAGCTCCTCATATCTGTCTTCAAATGGAATTAATACTCCACCACCAAACTCAATGCTATACGGACGTCCAAATGCAATTGTATATGTCCTATATGGATATATCTTACCCTCTCTTGAAACAAGCTTCATATAAACAGGAAGCCCTATTTTAAGATCATGAAGTTCATGTGCCTGTTTTATGGTCGCTTTCACATAATATCCTCCTGATGGAAGACTATAATAAAGCTTATCCATAAGTTCATTATCCCATTCCACATAAACATTAAATTCTCCCGAATAATGCTCATAATTTCTTATATCAAAATATGCACGTCCGGCCGGAACCGGAAGCATATCTGAAATTCTATTATCAAATTGTACTTGTCCTTCATCAGCTTTTCTATCTAAAGATGAAAAAATGAAACTCATACAACAACTCCATTTCTTTTACAGCCTTCTATTCTGTAAATATGTTTAAATGTTGAAAAATATTTTAAAAGTACTTATCTATATGATAACCAATTTCTGTTTATAATTCAATTTAAAAAAAGAGGTTTTTATGATTTGATGCCGAACACTCGTAACATTAGTCTAAAAATACCCTCCTTACCAGACATTTGTTGTCCAGTAAAGAGGGTACATATCAAAGAATTATCTTCAAAGGCTCCGTTAAATACAAAATATTCACAAAATGCTTTACCGTATTGCATCTTTCATGCTCTTTACATATTCTTTTACATAAGGAACACAGTCTTTGCCATATTTTGCACATATCTTTATAATAGCAGAGCCTACAATTACACCATCTGACTTTTCTGCCATCTGCTTTGCCTGTTCCGGAGTAGATATACCAAATCCTACAGCACACGGAATATTCTTTGTCTTTTTAACCAGCTTCACCATAGCACCGATATCTGTCGTAATCTCTGTTCTTGTTCCAGTAACACCAAGTGATGATACACAGTATACAAAACCATTTGCCTCTGCTGCTATCATACTTATTCTGTCATGGGAGGTTGGTGCAATAAGAGATATAAGATCAAGACCATATTTCTTACATATACCGTCAAATTCTTCCTTCTCCTCAAATGGTATATCAGGAAGAATAAGTCCATCGATTCCTATCTCCTTACAGATGCTTATAAACTTCTCCGAACCATAGGAGAATACCACATTTGCATATGTCATAAATACCATAGGTATATTTACTTTTTTGCGAAGTCTTCTAACAAGTTCGAATACCTTATCTGTTGTTACACCGCCTGATAAGGCTCTGATATTTGCCTCCTGAATAACAGGTCCTTCAGCCGTCGGATCTGAGAAAGGGATACCAAGCTCAATAAGATCAGCTCCGGCTTCCACCATAGCATATACTATTTCCTCTGTGACCTCAAGTGATGGGTCTCCGCATGTTATAAAAGGTATAAATGCCTTTCCGTTTTCAAATGCTTTTGCTATATTACTCATGAAGATCCTCCCCTCTGTATCTTGCGATGGCAGCCACATCCTTGTCACCACGACCTGAAATATTTATTACTATTATCTTATCCTTATCCATAGAAGGCGCTATCTTCATAGCATGTGCAACTGCATGGGCACTCTCTATAGCCGGAATAATTCCTTCTATTCTGGACAAATATTCAAATGCATTAACAGCCTCGTCATCTGTAACAGCAACATATTCCGCACGTCCTATATCATGCAGATATGCATGCTCAGGTCCTATACCCGGATAGTCAAGACCTGCTGATATAGAATAAACAGGTGCTATCTGACCAAATTCATCCTGACAGAAATATGATTTCATTCCATGGAAGATTCCTACCCTTCCTGTATTCAAAGTTGCAGCTGTTTCGAATGTATCTATACCTCTTCCTGCTGCCTCACAACCTATCAGCTTAACGCTCTCCTCAGGAATAAAGTTATAGAATGCTCCCATGGCATTAGAACCTCCACCTACACAAGCCATAACTACATCAGGAAGTCTTCCCTCTTTTTCCATAATCTGTGCTCGTATCTCCTTGCCAATAACCGACTGGAAATCTCTCACTATCTCAGGAAACGGATATGGTCCCATAACAGAACCAAGTACATAGTGTGTATCATCTATACGATTAGTCCATTCACGGAAGGTCTCTGATACAGCATCCTTAAGAGTTGCTGTTCCTGTTTCAACAGGATGAACCTTTGCACCAAGAAGTCTCATTCTATATACATTAAGTGCCTGACGTATTGTGTCCTCCTTGCCCATATAGATTTCACATTCCATACCCATCATGGCTGCAACTGTTGCTGTTGCGACACCATGCTGACCGGCTCCTGTCTCAGCTATAACTCTCGTCTTACCCATACGTTTTGCAAGAAGCATTTGTCCTATTACATTATTTATTTTATGTGAACCTGTATGGTTAAGATCTTCCCTTTTAAGGTAAATCTTTGCACCACCCAGATCCTTTGTCATTCTCTCTGCATAATAAAGTCTGCTTGGTCGTCCGGCATACTCATTAAACATCTCTGTAAGCTCCCTGTTAAATTCAGGGTCATCCTTATACTTTTTATAAGCCTCTTCTAGCTCAAGCATGGCGTTCATCAACGTCTCCGGTATGTACTGACCACCATGTATTCCAAAACGTCCTTTTGACATTTTTCTTCCTCCTTTAATGTATTGCCCCCTTAAGACTCTCAAGCATTGCTTTCTTGTCCGGGCTCTTCATAAATGTTTCTCCAATTAGTACTGCATCTGTTTTATTTTCCCTGAGTCTTGCTACATCATCCGCTGTTTTAATTCCACTTTCTGAAACATACACCATTTTTGTATTAACGGACTTACCATTTGCCCTGTCAACTGACTGACAGTCTGTAGATTTATTTACAGCACACACTTCCTCAGGTATCAGGCTTCGAAGTCTTACACTATTCATGATATCTACAGTAAAATCTTTCAGATTGCGGTTATTTACACCGATTACCCGTGCGCCTGCTTCTATAGCCATCTTAACTTCATGCTCATCATGAGCTTCAACTAACGCTGACATCCCAAGCTCGTTACATATACCAATACATTGTTTCATAAACTCCACATCCAGCAATGCACATATAAGCAATACAGCATCCGCACCTATAACCTTTGCCTGATATATCTGGTACACATCTATAGTAAAATCCTTACGAAGTATCGGAATATCTACAGCCTGTCTTATCTCCTGCAGATATTTATCCGAACCCTGGAAATATTTCTCCTCCGTAAGCACTGACAGACAGTCCGCCCCTGCCGCCTCATATTCCTTTGCAATATCCACATATGGGAAATCCTCCGCTATGACACCCTTTGAAGGCGATGCCTTCTTGACTTCACATATAAACGATATTCCATCCTTTTTAAGTGTATCTTCAAATATAAACTCAGGCAATTTCCCTTTTGTACTATATGCTTTCTGCTTCATATCAAAAAGGGAAATCTGTTTTTTCTCTTCTTCTATCTGTATTCTTTTGTCAGCGGCTATTTTTTCCAATATATCTGCTGCCATATTCTTTCCTTTCCTGCCACAACCTATTTCAGGTTATTGTTTTCTGTCACCTGTCAGGTCATTATCCTTCTTACTTAATTATTTGTCAATTCCACAAATTTATTAAGTACCTCATAAGCCTTGCCACTGTCTATCATTTCTTCTGCAATTTTGACTCCGGCTTTTATTGAATCGGCCTTACCTGCTATGTATATACATGCTGCTGCATTAAGTACTACAGCATTTCTCTTTGCACCCTTTTCTTTACCACTTAAAATGGCTCTTGTAATTTCTGCATTTTCAGCAGGGTCACCGCCTGTCAAATCCTCTTTACTGCATTTTTCAAATCCGAAATCCTCAGGATTAATTACATACTTTGTAAATTCGCCATCTTTGATTTCACATACTGTTGTTGCTGAACTAAGAGAAATCTCATCAAGACAATCCTGACCATATACAACCATTCCTCTCTTTACACCAAGTCCCGAAAGTACATGTGCCATCTGATCCACAAGTTCCTCCTTATATACACCCAGCACCTGCATATTTGCACATGCAGGATTTGTAAGAGGTCCGAGTATATTAAATATAGTAGGAATACCCAACTGTTTACGAACAGGAGCTACATATTTCATAGCCTTGTGATAAACCTGTGCAAACATAAAACTCATGTTGCAGCCCTCAAGAACCTTTCCCATCTTCTCAGGTGATATAGAAATATTTACACCAAGTGCTTCAAGTACATCTGCCGCACCACATTGGCTTGATACGCTTCTGTTACCATGCTTTGCAATCTTGACTCCTGCTGCTGCAGCTACCATACCACTTGTTGTCGATATGTTAAATGAATTTGCACAGTCACCACCTGTACCTACTATCTCAAGCACCTGTGTGCTGTCACATGGAAGCTTCTCAGCATGGCTTCTCATTCCATCTGCACTAGCTGTTATTTCGTCAGTAGTTTCTCCTTTCATATGCAGTGCTGTGAGATATCCGGCAGTTACTGCCTCAGAAACCTCACCATTAAATATTTCATCCATACATGCATATGCTTCATCATATGTAAGATCCTGTCCATTTGCAACTTTTTTTAATGCGTCTGTAATCATATTTATTCTCCTTTTATATTTAAAAAGTTACGCAGTATTACACTGCCCTTTGGTGTAAGGATTGATTCCGGATGGAACTGCAACCCATATATCTCATAATCCTTATGTTTTACTGCCATGATTTCTCCATCCTCTGTTCTTGCAATTATCCGAAGACATTCCGGAAAATTATCTTCTGAAGCGGCAAGAGAATGATATCTGGCTACCTCTATTTTCTTCTGCAGACCTTTAAACAGTCTGCAGTTTATATCTATATCTGATACTGACATCTTGCCATGCATAAGCTGCTTTGCATATGTTACTGTTGCTCCAAATGCTTCACATATTGCCTGATGTCCCAGGCATACACCAAGAATAGGCACTTTCCCGGCAAAATATCTGACAGCATCCTCACACATGCCTGCATCTGATGGTCTTCCGGGGCCAGGTGATATGATAATATGTTCCGGTTTCATGGCTTCTATCTCTTCACATGTATATTCATCATTTCTGATTACCTTTATATCCGGATTTATCATACCCACCAATTGAAACAGATTATATGAAAAGCTGTCATAATTATCTATTAATATTGTCATATGTCATTTCATCTCCTTTTTTATGTGATATCTTTCTATAGCTCCTGACCTTCCACCAGTGCTGTTGTTACAGCTTTTGCCTTGTTAATACATTCCTGAAATTCATTTTCAGGAACACTATCTGCCACAATTCCTGCACCTGATCGTACAAATACCTTATTACCCTTTTTATATGCTATCCTGATTGCTATGCATGTGTCCATATTGCCTGCAAAGTCTATATATCCTATTGCACCGCCATAGATGCCACGCTTATTATTCTCCAGCTCATTTATAATCTCGCAGGCTCTTATCTTCGGTGCACCCGATAAAGTTCCCGCAGGGAGAACAGCATCTATTGCTGACAATTCATCATATTTATCAGCGTCTATCTCACCACAAACTGTTGAACCTATATGCATCACATGGGAATATCTCTGAATACCCATATACTGTTCTACCTCAACTGTACCAAACCTGCTTATCTTACCAAGATCATTTCTTCCGAGATCAACCAGCATATTATGCTCTGCAAGCTCCTTCTCATCAGCTAAAAGTCCTGCCTCAAGCTTCATATCCTCTTCTTTTGTTTTACCACGAGGTCTTGTTCCGGCAAGTGGAAATGTATGAAGTATACCATTCTGAAGCTTTACAAGAGTTTCCGGCGAAGCACCTGCTACCTCTATGGTATCGCCACTGAAATAGAACATATAAGGTGACGGATTTGTGCTGCGAAGTATTCTGTATGTATTAAATAATGAGCCTTCCATAGAAGCCTCAAGACGATTTGAAAGAACCACCTGGAATATATCACCCTCATATATGTATTGCTTTGCCCTCTCAACCATATTGCAATACTGTTCTTTATCAAATAACGGCTTAAAATCTGATTTAAGCTCTGCCTTAGGAATATCAGCCACAGGGCCTTCCATTATAAGCTTCTTCATTTCTTCTATGTCAGCTACTGCTTTTTTATATCCGGCTTCTATATCGGATGTGTCTGCATTTGCAACTAAGATAAGCTTGGATTTTACATTATCAAATGCTATAACCTTATCAAACAACATTAAATCCAGATCCTGAAAGCCCTCATCATCATCTGCATCAAGCACCAGCTTCTTCTCACTGTACTTTATATAATCATAAGAAAAGTATCCGACAAAGCCACCTGTAAATGATGGAAGCCCCTCTATCTTAGGACTCTTATAATCCTTTAATATATCTCTTATAAATACCTCAGGATGAATATCATCAGCCTCCTTAATGATATTTCCTTTTATATCTTTAAGTGCAATGTGTCCATTCATACATGTTACATCAAGCTTCGGATTATATCCAAGGAACGTATATCTTCCCCACATCTCCTGATTTTCCACACTCTCTAATATATAACAATGCTCATTTGCAGCCTTAAGCTTTTTCAACAGTTCTATTGGTGTAATAATATCTGACAACATATCATCACATACAGGAACCATTTTATATCCTGCTGCTGCATATTTCTTTGCATCTTCTAATGTTGGTTTAATCACTTTTATTGTCCCCTTTCTGACATCAAAATTTATATACAAAAAAAGCACCTTCAGGATTTGACTTTTATTTCGTCTGAAAATAAAAAATCTCATCCTAAACAATAATTAGGACAAGATATCAAATCCTGCGGTGCCACCTAAAATTCATCATATTAATGATGCACTCACACATATACAACCATATATGTACCTTCTATAACGGTAGGTTTCCGTCTTACCTACTTAGCTGATGCCTTTCGGTTCGCCCTCACAAGTCCATTCATTGATAATCCCATCGCTGCAATCCCACCACCTGCAACTCTCTGTGCATGTTCACAACCAACTACTACTCTTGATCATCGGTTTTTCAGTATGTGTAAATAATGAACTTATTTTAAGGATTTGTCAAGAGGAAATTTTATAGATTGACACACTTCACCCATACTCTTATAATTAGCATGAAATTTGTGAGATAGTGGAGAAAATTATGGTTTTTTCAAGCTTAACCTTTTTATTTTTATTTTTACCGATAGTATTAATACTTTACTATATAATTCCAAAACAATTCAGAAATCTGTTTATACTTATAAGCGGATTATTTTTCTATGCATGGGGAGAACCAATCTATGTTTTTATAATGATTGCTTCAACTATGATTGATTATTTTGCAGGACTTATTATCTACAAATTCGGTCATAAGCCTTCCATGAAAAAAGCTGCACTTATAGTTTCCGTAATTATGAATTTGTCCCTTCTGGGCTTCTTCAAATACAGCAACTTTATAATAGAAAATATAAATAATATATTTGGCACTTCCTATGGTGCTGTAACAAGCCTGTTACCTATAGGTATCAGCTTTTTTACCTTCCAGTCAATGTCTTATACAATTGATTTGTATCGTGGAAATATAAAGGTACAGAAAAATCCGATTACATTTGCCGCCTTTGTTACACTGTTCCCTCAGATAGTTGCAGGTCCTATAGTCCGTTATGAGGATGTC
>JBJEMQ010000188.1:0-9177 GCA_051879755.1 Coprococcus sp.
AGCAATTCCTGCACTGTCGTAACCTCTGTACTCCAGCTTTGCAAGTCCGTCTATCAGTATATCCTTTGCAGGTTTTTTCCCTGTAAAACCAATAATTCCACACATTATAAAATTCTCCTTTCGGCTATGACCGATAACTATATCGGTATTTGTCATCTTCTCACATCTATGCTATGTTACATGAAAAGATACTATTCATCCGGTCATGTGCATTTGTTTTGAAGTTACCCTCATATTTGAACACATGTGCGCATCCGGATAATACGTAGAGGCATCCGCCGAATATTCGATAACCTCCATCCTCGTTATCCCTGAAGATAAACTATGTATCCAGGGTTCATGGCGCTAAGATTTCTAAATCTTTCAAAAACCGTACTCCTCCTGCTAGTAAAGCTAACAGAATTTTACCATATTTTTTTTAAAAAATCAACGAATACAGCATTTACTTTTTGTTTATTATGCCCCGGCATACTTTTCCAGTATTGCCGGGGCATTAAAATCATATAAATATAAGTTAACTGATAAATGAGCCTCCTGCCAATCCCTTCTCTGTTGTAAGAAGTGACAGATTACCCTCTGCATCTTCAGCACACAGCAGCATTCCCTCAGATAAAACTCCTGCCAGCTTACATGGCTTGAGATTCACAATGGCAACCACCTTTTTGCCAACCATCTCGTCAGCAGTATAATATCCTTTAATTCCCGATACAATCTGTTTAATGTTGTTATCACCGAATTTCACTTTAGAGCATAGCAGTTTTCTGGAATTCTGAACCTCCTGACACTCAACAATCTCACCAACCATAAGCTGCATCTTCTGGAATTCTTCTATGCTTATTTCAGGCTTATCAAGTACATTCGGGTCATTATTAAGTGCATTTATCTTTTCCTCAACCTGCTTTTGCTTTTTACTGTTTTCGGAGTTTGCTTTTTCCTCCTTCTGTTTCTTTGCTTTCTCGTATATATTTTCCTCTTCTACAGAAGCAAACTTGGCAACCTCTGCCATTACTTCCTTCGCATCAAGTCTTGCAAATAATATCTCAGGTTCTTCTGTAACCTTATTGCCCGACGGATAAAGTCCAAAGTTTCCAAGCTCTGTAACCTTTCTCTTTACAGCATTAAGCTGATTCAAAATCTTAATTGATGTATCCGGCATATATGGTTCAAGAAGCGAAGCACCAATAACTATACTTTCAACAAGATTATAAAGAACAGTATTAAGTCTGTCCTTCTTGTCCTCTTCCTTTGCCAGAGCCCATGGCATAGTCTCGTCAATATATTTGTTACATCTCTTAAACAGCGCAAATATCTCTGATATAGCATCTGCTACTCTGAGCTTATCCATACATTCTGCTACTTTACTCCGGCAGTCAAGTGCAACCTTCTTAAGCTCATCATCAACCTTTTCATTCACCCCTGTATTTGTAACTACTCCGTCAAAATACTTATTTGACATGGATATAGTTCTGTTTACAAGATTTCCAAGTGTATTTGCCAGTTCAGAATTAATTCTTTCAATAACAAGCTCCCATGATATAATACCATCGTTATCAAATGGCATCTCATGAAGTACAAAAAACCTTACAGCATCTACTCCGAACAATCTTACCATGTCATCGGCATACATAACATTTCCTTTTGACTTACTCATCTTGCCATCATTTTGTATAAGCCACGGATGACCAAATACCTGTTTTGGAAGAGGCAAATCAAGTGCCATAAGCATAATAGGCCAGTAGATTGTATGGAATCTCAGGATATCCTTGCCTATCAGATGTAAGTCAGCAGGCCAGTACTTCCTGTACATCTCATCAGAATGTCCATCTACATCATATCCAAGACCTGTAATATAGTTTGAGAGCGCATCTATCCACACATATATAATATGTTTCTTATCAAAATCAACAGGTATGCCCCACTTAAACGAGGTTCTTGATACACAAAGGTCCTGAAGTCCCGGTTTAAGGAAGTTATTTACCATTTCATTCTTTCTTGATTCAGGCTGTATAAAATCAGGATTCTCTTCTATATGCTTCATAAGCCTGTCCTGATATTTGGAAAGTCTGAAGAAATATGCCTCCTCCTTTGCCTCCTCAACAGGTCTGCCGCAGTCAGGACATTTTCCATCTATAAGCTGTGAATCAGTAAAGAAAGATTCACATGGCGTACAATACTTTCCGACATACTCGCCCTTATATATATCGCCTTTCTCATACAGCTTTCTGAATATCTTCTGTACCTGCTTTTCATGATCATCGTCAGTCGTTCTTATAAATTTATCATATGAGGTATTCATCAAATCCCATATGTTTTTAATCTCTTTTGCTGTTCCGTCTACAAATTCTTTCGGTGTCTGCATGTTCTCAAAAGCCTTGTTCTCAATCTTCTGTCCATGCTCGTCCGTTCCAGTCTGAAATCTTACATCATATCCTGCAAATCTCTTATACCTTGCAATGCTGTCAGCCAACACAATTTCATAAGTGTTGCCTATATGAGGTTTTCCTGAAGCATATGCAATGGCTGTTGTAATATAATACGGTTTTTTTGCCATTTTTCAAAACCCTCCTTTGAATATTGCAGACACAAATGAAATGCCTGCATAATATTAAAATTATAATTCTCTCATGTACATAATGTCAAGGAATTAGCAGAAGTTGGGTAAATTTTTCACCATACATTTTTTAGTTTTGCAAATGACCGGTTTTAGTTTTCAAAACTTTTCAATGCTGCAAATATTTACATTTTTTTAATTATATTATATAATTTTGTTTTTAAGACTGCTATTTTAATTAAGAATTTATGAAAGAAGGATAGTCACGATGAAAAACATGTTGAATTTCAAAAACTTCACTGCCGATGAGCTGATGGATATTTTGAATCTGGCTTTGGATATGAAAAAGAATCCTGAAAAGTACAGTCATGCGCTTGAAGGCAAGAAGCTGTATACATTATTTGAAAAAACATCTACAAGAACTTTCCTGTCATTTACAACAGGCATTACTGAATTGGGTGGTACATATTATAACCAGTTATGGAAGGACTCCAACTTTGTTCTGGGTGAACCTGTATCTGAGATAAAATATGTATGCAGAAATGTTGATATCATCATGGCGAGACTTGTAAAGAATGAGACTGTTGAGTTATTTGGCAGAAATGTAACAGTACCATTTATCAATGGCTGCGATAATTCATATCATCCATGCCAGATACTTGCCGACGCACTTACCATTCTGGAAAAATTCGGCACTCTTGATGTCAAATTAATGTATATTGGTGCAAAGAATAATGTATTTAATTCACTTGTTGAATTTTTTGCCAAGATGAAAAAGGGTACCCTGTACGGTCTGACACCACTTGTAAATGATACAGTATGTGGTTCTGACTTCTACGAAGAAGCCAAGAAATCAGGTCACTATATAGAACTGGATCCATCCATGACCATGGAAGAAGCCAGAAATTATGCAAATGAAATGAATGTACTCTACACAGATACATGGGTAGATATGGAATTCTTCAACAATCCTGCTTATAAAGATAAAAAAGAGGAAACTCTAGCCAAGATGATGCCATATCAGATAAATGAAGAATTCATTGCAGACAGCAAAGCAATCGTACTTCATGACATGCCTATGCATGCAGGCTTTGAAATCTCACAGGGTGTTATTGATAAGAACCTTGAGCATATACTTGACCAGGCAGAAAACCGCCGTCACGCAGAAAAGGCAGTTATGTATACCCTGCTCAATTCATAACATCACTTTAAATAATCTATAATAATGTCTTCATAATGCGACCACGGCGCAAAAGCGAAAAAAATCCGAATGAGCCTAAAACTCATCCGGATTTTTATTTTTATATTTTATTTTTATATCTTATTACGTCTCTTTATACAGACAGCCGCTCCTGCAAGTGCAAATATAAGAAGTATCCAGCTGATACCATTCATATTATCACCTGTTTTTGGCTTCTGCGGTGTATCACCGCCAGGTTCTGTTGTGCTTTCTGTAGTAGTCTCTGTTGTATCGTCTGTTGTTACCTCTGTTGTATCACTTGTGGTAACCTCTGTTGTGTCATCTGTTGTCACTTCTGTTGTATCATCCGTTGTCACTTCTGTTGTGTCATCCGTTGATACCTCCGTATCCTTCTTATCAACCATAGTAATAACTACTGCTGCACTTTCACCTGCTGCCATACTGTTATCTGATACTGTAAATTCTACATCGTCAGCAACCAGATAGCCATTTGGAGCTTTTGTTTCAGTAAGGGTATATGTCTCACCCGCCTTAAGAACTCCATTAAGCTCATGGATGTTTCCATCTGTAATCCAACTGTCTATTTTCACACCCTGTGCATCACAAATCTTAAGTTCTGCCCCTTCAAGTCTGTTACCATCTTCATCTTCTTTTATAAAGCTGTACAATACAGATGGTTCAAGCCATGTCAGATTACCATTTTCATCAATATAGGCTGTTGCTTTACCATTATCCTCATTTATACCGGCATCAGTAAGCTCCATGCTTATACCACCATTATCATCTCTGTAACATATAACAGATATCGGCTGCTTAGACAGATAACTTCCGGCCGAAGCCTCTTCCTCACGTATGATGTATTCCTTATCTACAAATACGCCCTCAAAGCTTAACACACCATTCTCATCAGTTACTCCGGTTGCAATACATTTTTCTGTTCCTTCACCATCACTATTTTCTGTCTTAACATAAAGTCCATACTTTGCACCGGCTATCTTTTCTTCAGGAGCAGACTCATTTACCTTAGTAAATGATATATCTGTTCTGTAGACATCATTTACTATTTCATTATCTGTAACATTATCAAGGACTGCATATGTATCCAGGTTATCAGCAGTAACCTCAGCTGTATAAACATTTGTATCCACTACATAATTGTTTACTGTAGCTGTTTCTTTAATAAGGTATTTTCCTACTGTCAGATTATCGAATACAACTATACCATCCTCGCCATCAACATTCTTACTTATTGATGTAGCTATAGGATTTATCATATCCTGGTCATCCTCTGCATACAGTGCAAATGTCACGTCATTTAATCTCTGTGTTTCATCAGGATTATCTGAACACAATTCATTGACAAGTCCTGTTTTTACAAACCTTATTGAACCCAGCTTATATACATTCTCAAATACTACAGCATTCGCTACTGTACCGTCAGATTCTTTTTTGATAACTGTGCCGGCAAGCCTTATAGCCTTATCATATGTCTCTTTAGGGCTGTCATTCTCAGTTACTTTATATGTAACACTATAAACTTCTCCATCATATACAGTATTACTATCGTTTCCTGCTACTTCTGTTATCTCATATTCATATGTGCCCGGTTTTGTAAATATAACCTCTCCGAAGCTGCCACTATATGCACTACCCTCCTCCGTCATGGTAATTGATACAGTGTCATTTTCAGGTACAGGAGAATCACCTTTAGCCTTAATCTTAAATGTATAAACAGCATTAAAGCCGTCTGTTACATCACCTGTCAGTTTCTTCTTAACAACAGGAAGCTCTACAGGAAGCTTATATCTGTTTTCTATATATGTATTGTCAAATACCACATCTCCGTTTGTTTCCTGAGCTTCATCAAATATGTTTCCGGCACTGTCAGCAATTCTTTCTATAACAGTTGCTGCCTTATCAAGATACAGAATTGTATTATTTGAATAATATTGATACTTGCGAACTGTATATGTCACACGATATTGTGATTTATCGCATATACCATCTTCATCCTCATCATTCTGTTCTGTTATAACGTAGCTGTATGTACCCGGCTCTTCAAATGTCAGAACGCCAAATTCTGAAGCCTGTTTTGTACCGGTCTCCGTCATGATAACAGATGCTGTTGTTTTACTCTCGCCTGTTGCAGCATCAACAGGTACAGGTGCATTGTCTTCAGGTGTTACCTCAAATGTATATGTCTTTGAGAAATTCTGCGGAAGCTTACCTGAAAGCTTCTTTGATACTACAGGAAGTATAGCTGTTGCCTTAGAAGCATCCTTTACATCCTTATTCTCAAATACTATATCAGAAGATGTCAGGCTTGCAGCAGGCTCTATTACATTA
Source organism: Coprococcus sp. (assembly GCA_051879755.1). Taxonomy (GTDB): domain Bacteria; phylum Bacillota; class Clostridia; order Lachnospirales; family Lachnospiraceae; genus Coprococcus. The sequence goes on from JBJEMQ010000188.1 coordinate 6,099, forward strand.
CCGTAAGCATCAGTAATCTTCTCATATTTTACTTCATCTATAACCAGCTTATCCTCAGAACCTGATGTAGAAACTACTACCTTAATGGTCATTCTGTATTTTGACTGGTCATATACAACTGTATTTGTTGTGAGCCCACTTATATATTCTCTTATATTATAAACATAAGTACCCGGCTGGGTAAATGCAATCTCACCAACAGGTACAGCTACATTAGCCACTCCATTTTCATCCACATCATTCTCAGTAATATTTACCGGTACCGAACTCGAAGTTGAAATATTACCATCCGGCATAGGAATCTTCACGGAATTACCGCTTGCATCCTTTTCTGATTCAAAATATATTGTAAAGCTCTTATTTGTCGGCAGACCTTCCCATGTTCCTCTGTCGCTGATATCATAGCGCTTCATAACCGTCGGCTGATATGTAACAGGCGCAAACTCTGTCTGCACCTTTACCGTATTTGCAAGACTTGTACGCACTGTACTGCCTGCATGGCTGATACAATATGCCGGTTCATTATATGCCCATATTATATTATTGCTATCCTGTCCTTCAGGAAGATGAGATATTCCCTTCATCTTCAGATAAACAACAGCTGTATATTTTTCTGTATTTGTTCCAAATTCCTGATTAGGGAAATAGAAAGCAATACTCTTAACTGTATTCCAGCTATTATATGTCTCAGGATTAATCTTTGTCCAACCATTCTTATTCTGTACAAGGTCCTGATATGTTATACCCGGATGAGAAGAATCATCTATGTCTGTTGCATATTCCTCAGGTGTAAATGTTCTCGTATTTACATACACATCAACAGTACCATATTCATTTTTTGCCTCAGTAATATCCACACCGGTAAGCGTACCCTTCCAATATGGATTATCATCATAAGCTTCCTCTATGGTATCAAAAATGGCAAGATCCTTGCAGGTACTTTGTGTATTTGCTGTAAAACGAAGTCGGTAACTGTAATTTCCATCAAGGCGTATCTTTGCCTCAGAGCCATATGATGCACCCGGTTCATCATCATTACGCACTGACTTAACAACACCTGTAGATACAGGATAATCGTCAAAGTCTACAGTAACATCACTGTTTACTATACTGGCATTACCATCTGAACAAAGATTTGCAAATACATTCTGCCCATCCTTATTCTTCAAATCAAAATATGTACCATCATCACTGGAAGCATGTTCAGCAGACGTATAACAATTCTGTGCCTGTGCTCCGGCTTCCTGATGAAAGCTTGCTGCAAAACGGTTTACTGCCTGTCTGCCATATCCAACAATATCTGCCGGAGTAGTCTTGGCTACAAGCTTTATTCCATATATGCAGCCCCATACAACATAAGCTTTTCCTATTCTGCCTATTGGTGCTTCATCATATGTGAGTTTAATCTCCACCATCTGTCTTCCGGAATTGTTATAATTATCTGTTGTATTTACCTCTACATTAACCGGAGCTTTAATTTCATCCAGTCGTTCAAGCTTTTCTACTGTACCATATGTAGTTCCGTCAAATCCCCAGTCATAATTAAATCCATATCCTGAAGCAGCGCCGTTTATACTGCTGATAGTTGAATATGAACTATACTCCATGCCCTGTGGAAGCAGATCATAGAATATTACCTGTTTATTTCCTTTTAATACTCCGGATTCCACCTGAGCCTTTGCATCACTCTCAAGCTTTGCCCCGGCAAACTCTGTTGCAATAAGGTCATATCTTACGGTTATATTATTTCCGGTAACCGTTTTCTTTGCACCCTTTCCTGCGCCCACATATACATCTGCACGTTTAAGCACATTTGTCGCAACACTTCGCTGGCTCTGTATTCCGCCCGTGTATCCATACAGTTCACTGTCTGCTACAAGCAAATCATTCTTAACACCGACAGGTGTTCCTGTTATATTATCTGCGCCTGCACCATTTAACAGCCTGTTACTGCTGTCAAGACCTCTTATTGCTCCCCAGTTATAAAGATTAACTGTTTCACTTTGAGGGTCTGCACTCGAGTTTGCATTTCTTGCCTGTATGGCAGTCTGTACATTAGTTCCATCACCATCGAGACATCCATGTATCTTAAGACGTATACATGTATCTCCCTGATCCGCATCATATACTACCTTAAAACGATATATTCCTTCCTCCTTATTAAACGAAACAGTACCATAAGGCAATGCATAATAATTGGTTGTATTAGCTCTGTTACCCATTGTACCTATTCTGTTAGTATTCGTTGGACCGCCTTCCCATTTTTTCCAGCTTCCACTCGGCTCTATCGTCTGATAAAGAGTCCATTCACTTGAACCTTTCTTCATAACATACACAGAAACAGGCTTCATATCGTCTGAAGTTCTCTCTGTTCTGTCAGGCTGTCCTGTCGGAAGAATACCATCCACTTTATAATCAACTACATTTATATCTATTCCTGTATAATAGTAATCTTCTTCACCCAGACGATATGTCTGACCGTCACCACAGCCGTCCATATACATAAAATCATCAATTAATTCTATATTGTATGTATTTGCTGAATTTGGATAATCTGCAGCACTATAATTATCAAAATTACCATATACATATGTATGTCCTACACCATCCAGATAATATGCAAATTCTTTATCTCCGCCATTTTCAAGCATAGTAATTGCAGCGGCATTATTCTCCTGTATTCCCCATTTTATTATGCCCCATACATTTCCATTATAAACTGTTGTTGCACCTGTCCAGCTATGTGATATGCCGTCTGTATTCTTATCAACATCTTCAGCATTTCCATCAATACCCTTACAGGTAACTTCTACATCATTACGCAGGCTTCTGTTTACATCACCCGATTCCTTCGGCCATCTTGTCAGCACACTTATGGTACGTGCTTCAATGTCAGAACTCTCTGAGCCAAACTCGAATGATACAAGCTCTCCATCAGTATTTTTTGGCACATATAAACCTGTGGAATCTTTAACTAAGTCAACATAATTTCTATTAGTTGAAGAAGGATTTGTACAATATGTAACTGCGCATACCTCACCGCCTGCATCAGGCATCTCTTTTATCTCCATTGAATATG
>JBJEMQ010000189.1:0-9125 GCA_051879755.1 Coprococcus sp.
CTTCAGGAACATCACTTTCAGATGATGATATTGAAAGAGCTGTAAAAGAGGCTGCTGAATATGAAGCACAGGATAAGAAGCGTAAGGAAGGAATTGAAGCAAGAAATGAAGCAGATGCTCTTGCATTCCAGACAGAGAAAGCTCTTAGCGAAGTAGGCGATAAACTTTCAGATTCAGATAAGGCTGCTGTTCAGGCTGACCTTGATGAGATTAAGTCTGTTATCGACAGCACAGATGCAGAAAATATGAGTGATGCAGATGTTGATAAGATTAAGGCTGCAAAGGATAAACTTATGGAAAGCGCACAAAATCTGTTTGCAAAGCTTTATGAGCAGAATGGTCCTGGCGCAAATGCAGGAACAGGAACAGGTACACCTGACTTTTCAGATGGTGATGTAGTAGATGGAGATTTTACAGAAGTTTAAATGATTGATGACAAATGGTAAACAGGGCATATGCCCTGTTTATCGTGGGAATAGTAGTCTATAGTATATCGCAGATGAAAGGTTAAAAATATGGCAGAAACAAAAACTGATTATTATGAGATCCTTGGTGTTACCAAAGGGGCCTCGGACGCGGAGATAAAAAAAGCATACCGAACGGTTGCAAAGAAATATCATCCGGATATGAATCCGGGGGATGCGGAAGCCGAGAGAAAATTTAAAGAGGCTGCGGAAGCATATGCGGTACTTAGTGATCCTGAAAAACGTGCAAAATATGACCAGTTTGGTCATGCCGCATTTGACCAGAATGGCGGTGGAGGCGGATTCGGAGGCTTTGGCTTTGATTTTGCCGACATGGGAGATATATTTGGAGATATATTCGGAGACATGTTTGGTGGCGGAAGCAGACAAAGAAATTCTAATGGCCCAATGAAAGGTGCTAATATTAAGACGACCATAAGAGTTGCATTTGAAGAGGCTATATTCGGAACACAGAAAGAACTGGAGCTTCCTTTGAAGGATGAGTGTTCAGTTTGTAAGGGAACAGGTTCCCAGCCGGGACATAAGCCGGAAGTGTGTGGCAAATGTGCTGGTAAGGGCCAGGTTGTTACAACACAGCAGTCTCTTTTTGGTGTCGTAAGGAATGTTCAGACTTGTCCTGAATGTGGTGGCGCAGGTAAGATTATAAAATATAAGTGTAGTAACTGTGCAGGTACAGGCTATGTGAAGAGTAGAAAGAAGATACAGATAGCCGTGCCGCCGGGAGTTGACAACGGAACAAATATACGTATAAAAGGTAAAGGTGAACCTGGTATTAATGGAGGCGAAAGAGGAGATTTGCATGTAACTATTCTTGTAGATCGTCATCCGACGTTCCAAAGACAGGAATATAATCTTTATTCATCTGAGCCAATATCATTTACACAGGCCGCTCTTGGCGGAACTATAAAGATTAATACTATTGAAGGTGAAATAGATTATAATATACCTGCAGGTACACAGACTGATACTAAGATTAAACTAAAAGGTAAGGGTGTTCCGAATCTTAAGAATCCTACACAGCGCGGAGATCATATTGTTACACTTGTTGTACAGGTACCGGAGAAGCTGACTGAGGAACAAAGGAATATTCTTAATCAATATGAACAGGCTACCCTGGTAGAAACACGACCTGCGACAGATTCGGCAGGACCATTCACTTTTGGTGACCATAAGAGAAGAAAGAAAAAGTAGGTAGAATAAATGAAATGGACTAAGCTTACAGTAGAAACTACGTGTGAGGCTGTCGACCTTTTAAGCGCCTTCCTCGATGAGGAAGGCGTTTTGGGTGTAGAGATTGAGGATAATCAGCCGTTAAGTGATGAAGAAATGGCAGAAATGTATATTGACCTGCTTCCGGATGATATGCCGGAATTTGATGGGACAGCAAAGATATCCTGTTTCCTTGATGACAGCTACGATGTAGAAGAAATGAAACAAAAAATAGAGCAGGAACTGCATAGATTATCGGAATATATTTCGGTAGGAAGCTGCCGTATAGAATGCTCTGAGACAGAGGATGCAGATTGGATAAATAACTGGAAATCATATTTTAAGCCTTTTAGAATATATGATAATATCGTTATTAAACCAACGTGGGAGGAAATCCCACCAGATGTAACGGATGAGGATATAGTTATAGAAATAGATCCGGGAACTGCGTTCGGAACAGGCTCACATGAAACAACAAAGTTGTGCATAGGACAGCTCAAAAAATATATGAAATCCGGAGATAAGGTGCTTGATGCAGGAAGCGGAAGTGGTATATTATCATTTATCTGCAGCAGACTTGGTGCAGGAAAAGTCCTTGGAATAGATATAGATGATATTGCCGTAGATGTAGCAATTGAAAACAGGGAGATAAATAATATATCCGAGGAGGAAGTAAGTTTTGTCTGTGGAAATATAATCGAAGATAAAGAACTTGCTGTTTCTATAGGAAATAAGTATGATATAGTAGTTGCAAATATTCTGGCCGATGTTATTATTCCTTTGTCGGGTATTGTACAGAGCTTTATGAAAGAGGATGGGTTATTTATAGCTTCCGGTATTATTAATATAAAAGAGGAGGAAGTGAGAAAAGCTCTTCTTGACAATAACTTTGACATAGTAGATACTGTCTATATGAAAGATTGGGTCAGCTTTGCTGCAAAAAGGAAGAGATAATGAATAGATTTTTTGCTGATACAGACAGTACATTTGCTGATAATTGTATAGAAATATATGGTGAAGATGTAAATCATATAAAAAATGTGCTCAGACTTAAAACAAATGAAGAAATAATAATATGCGACGGCAGGGGAAAAGATTACCACTGCCGTATTTCCGGTATCAATTCTGAAAAAGTAGTTGCAGATATTATGGATGTATGTGATAATTTGTCAGAGCTTGATACAGAAATAACACTATTTCAGGGATATCCAAAGTCAGATAAGATGGAGTTTATAATACAGAAAACAGTTGAACTTGGAATTTCACGAATAGTTCCGGTTATGACTAAAAGAACAATAGTAAAACTCGATGATAAAAAATCAGATAAAAAAACTGACAGGTACAGAGGCATTGCATTGGCTGCGGCGAAACAGTGTGGCAGAGGAATAATTCCTGAAATCACAAAACCGGTATCGTTTAAAGATGCTCTTGATATGGCTGGCAGTCTTGATATGTGCATTATACCATATGAAGAAGCTGAAGGAATGCAATATTCCAAAAGAGTTATCTCTGAGATACAGGGAAAGAAAACACTTGGTATATTTATAGGACCGGAGGGCGGTTTCGAAAAAGAAGAAGTTATGGCTGCTGTTGAAAAGGGAGCAAAGGCGATAACTCTGGGACATAGAATACTTCGTACAGAGACTGCAGGTATGGCGGTTTTGTCTGTTATTATGTTTGAATTAGAGAAAGATATATAAATAAAAAGTTTACCTATATAAAGCTTATAAATAGTAGAAAGGCAATAATTATGGAAGCGTATTTTGATAATGCTGCAACTACAGTTGTATTTCCGGAAGTGAGAGAGCTTGTTATGGAGCTTATGGAGAAGGATTATGGTAATCCATCATCTCTTCATATGAAAGGAGTTGACGCAGGCTCATATATAAGAAATGCAAAGGAAATAATTGCAAGAGAGCTTAAATGCGAGCCTAAGGAGATTATATTTACATCAGGTGGGACGGAATCTAATAATATGGCACTGATAGGTGCTGCGCTGGCAAATAGAAGAGCCGGAAACAAAATAATAACTACTGCTGTAGAGCATGCTTCTGTTGCTTCATGTACAAGGTTTCTTGCCGATATGGGATTTGAAGTTGTAACCATAGGTACTGACAGCAGAGGCGTCGTAGATAAACAGGAATTATATGATGCTGTGGATGAAAATACTATACTTGTTTCAGTCATGTATGTAAATAATGAGATTGGTTCTATTATGCCTATAGAAGAAATCGGCAGAATGATTAAAGAAAAAAACAGCAGAACATTATTTCATGTAGATGCGATACAGGCATTTGGTAAGTTTCGTATTTATCCTAAAAGACTAAATATTGATATGATGTCAATAAGTGGTCATAAGCTTCACGGACCAAAAGGTGTAGGCGTTCTTTTTATAAAAAACGGAACAAAGCTTAAACCTATTATATATGGTGGCGGTCAGCAGGGCGGTATGCGTTCAGGAACAGAAAATGTACCCGGGATAGCGGGCCTGGGTATGGCAGTAGATATGGTATATCGAAATCTTGATGAAAGAATAAGTCATATGAAGCAGCTTAAAGACAGACTTACCCAGGGACTCACTGAGATAGAAAATGTATATTGTAATTCAGGAGATGCTCCTCATATAGCCAGTTTTTCATTTGTAGGGGTGAGAAGTGAGGTTATGCTTCATGCTCTTGAAGAAAGAGGCATATATGTGTCAGCAGGTTCAGCATGTTCATCAAATAAGCAGTCAGTAAGCAGTGTGCTTACGGCAATTAATCTTCCGAAGGAGCGCCTTGAATCTACATTACGTTTTAGTTTTTCAGGTTATAATACTGAAGAACAGGTAGATTATACTATAGAAGTTATAAAAGAGATATTACCGGTATTACGAAGATATGTGAGGAAAAAATAATGCAGTATAAAGCTTTTATGATAAAGTATGCAGAGATAGGGACAAAGGGTAAAAACAGATATATATTTGAAGATATACTCTGCAAAAATATAAATCGAAAATTGAAAAGTCTGGGAGAGTTTCATATAAGGAAGGAACAAGGCCGTATATTTGTTGAAGCTCGTTCTGATTATGATTATGAGGATACAATTGCGGCACTTACAAAGGTGTTTGGTATAGTGGGAATATGTCCGGTTATTGTCGAGGAGGATACATCGTTTGAAACCATACGGGACAGAGTGATAGAATATGTAGATAATGCATATGATAGAAAAAATTTTACGTTTAAGGTTAATACGAGAAGAAATGATAAGACATATCCTATGACATCTATGGAAGTAAATGCGGAACTTGGTCATTATCTTCTTGAAGCGTATGATAAACTTTCTGTTGATGTACACACACCACAGGAGATTATAAATGTAGAAATAAGAAAAGTAGTCTATATTTATTCTATTACTATTCCGGGACCGGGAGGTCTGCCGGTAGGAACAAATGGCAAGGCCATGGCACTTCTTTCAGGAGGAATAGATAGTCCGGTTGCTGCTTATATGATTGCGAAAAGAGGAGTTGAAATAGAAGCAGTATATTTTCATGCACCGCCATTTACAAGTGAAAGGGCAAAACAAAAAGTAGTTGATCTGGCGTGTATTGTAGCAGATTATGCAGGAGCAATAAGACTTCATGTTGTGAATTTTGCTGATATACAGATGGCAATATATGATAACTGCCCTCATGAAGAGCTTACAATTATAATGAAAAGATATATGATTAAGATAGCAGAAGAACTGGCAAAGAGAAATGATTGCCAGTGTACTGTTACCGGAGAAAGTATAGGACAGGTGTCAAGCCAGACTGTGCATAGTCTTTATGTTATAAATGAAGTAAGTACAATGCCGGTGTTCAGACCATGTATAGGTATGGATAAACAGGAGATAGTTGATATATCAGAGAAGATAGGAACATATGAAACATCTATTCAGCCATATGAGGATTGTTGCACTACTTTTGTAGCAAAACATCCTGTTACGAAGCCGATACTCTCTGCTATAGAGAAGTCAGAAAGTAAACTTGCGGGCATAATAGAACCTATGGTAGAGAAGGCTGTAGATACTGTGGAGACTATAATGTGTAGAAATAAATAAAAAAGCCGGAGAATGATTCTCCGGCACAGATATAGATGTTATATAATATTACTCAGCAAGATAAGGCTGTATGGTATTTAATATTTCGTCAAGACCTTCTTCTGTGTGGATATTAAGTTCAATAGGCTTTGAAATATCCAGACTGAAGATACCCATGATTGATTTTGCATCAATAACATAACGACCTGAAACTAAATCAAATTCAGCATCGAACTTGGAAATATCATTACAGAAGCTTTTTACCTTATCAATTGAGTTTAAAGAAATCATAACAGCTTTCATAGTAATCCTCCTAATCATTATATATATTCATATGTATCATATATGTTTATAATATCTTTAAGACTGCCAAAAGTCAATATAGAGTAGGTGAAGTTATAAAAATTGAGTTGCTGTCTGTGTATAAGGAACATATGGATGGTAAATTAGCGGAAATGGAAATAGAAAGAGTATGTTAAAAGGAAAAAGTGTAGCAGCACTGACGTTGGGCTGCAAAACAAATCAATACGAAACAGATGCTATGATGGAGATTCTTGAAAATGCCGGAGCCAGGCAGGTGCCATTTGAGGAAAAAGCAGATATATATATTATAAATACATGTTCTGTAACTAATATGGCAGATAAGAAGTCAAGACAGATGATTCATCGTGCAAGAAAGGCTAATCCGGATGCTATAGTGGTGGCGTGTGGTTGTTATGTTCAGGCGCAGGAGGAGAAGCTTAAGGAGGATACATCTTTAGACATTATTGTCGGTAACAATAAAAAGAAAGATATAGCAGATATTATTGAAACATACATGAATGAGAATAAGAAATGCTCAGTCCTTGATATATCTGCTGAAAAAGAATATGAAGAAATTCATATTTCAAAAGTAAGTAATCATACGCGAGCTTATGTTAAGATTCAAGATGGGTGCAATCAATTCTGCACATATTGTATCATTCCTTATATAAGGGGAAGAATAAGAAGCAGAGATGAAAAAGAGATAATCGCTGAGATAGAGGCTCTGGCGGCTTCAGGCGTAAAAGAAGTAGTGCTTACAGGCATACATATATCCTCTTATGGAAAAGATAAGGAAAATGGGATATATTTGGCGGATCTTGTAGAATGTATCTCAAAAATCAAAGCAATAAAAAGAATACGATTGGGCTCATTGGAACCTAATATAATTACGGAGGAATTTGTAGCCCGAATGTCAAAAAATCCAAAAGTATGTCCACATTTTCATCTGAGTCTGCAAAGTGGATGCAATGCAGTACTGAAAAGGATGAATAGAAAATACACATGTGAGGAATACTTAGAAAAATGTGAATTGCTAAGGAGAGCATATGACAGGCCTGCTATAACAACAGATGTTATAGTTGGGTTTCCGGGAGAAACAGATGAGGAGTTCCAACAGACATTAGATTATCTTACAAAGCTTAATTTATATGAAATGCATATATTTAAATATTCCCCAAGACAGGGCACTATAGCTGCTGATATGCCTGGCCAGGTATCACCTGATAAGAAAAACATCAGAAGTGATGAGCTGTTAAAACTTTCGGAAAGAAATAAAGAGTCATATGAGAGGAGTTTTACAGGCGAAGAACTTCAGGTGCTTGTGGAGGAGATTATAAAAAAAGAAGGCAAGACATATTTGAGAGGTCATACCGAGAGATATATGTGTGTGGATATTGAAACAGGAGAAAAAAATGCTGAAGCATTCATAAACAGTATTGTATATACCGAGTATACAAAGGATGAAGATTGCTTAATAATATAATTGTGGTTGAATTTTCAATTGATTTATATTAAAATATTTTAGATAAGGCATTTGTTATAAAACAAAGGTGAGGACGTGATTAGATGAATAATGAAAGCACACAGAACATTATTTCTATAAAGGATAATGCTGTTGACGTTACGGATATAATAAGACAGGTATACGATGCACTGATGGAGAAAGGTTATAACCCTGTCAGTCAGGTAGTTGGTTATATTATGAGCGGTGACCCGACATATATAACAAGTTATAAAAATGCCAGGAGTCTTATTATGAAAGTTGAAAGAGATGAGATTATAGAAGTACTCCTTGAGGATTATATAAAGAATAATCTTAAGTAAGTCCGTATAATAATAAGATAGGAAATAATCAATATGAGAATTTTGGGATTAGATTATGGAACAAAAACAGTAGGAGTAGCTATAAGCGATGAACTTATGATTACAGCACAGCCGCTTCTTACTATAGAGCGTAAGTCTGCAAATAAGCTTAGACAGACATATGCCGCAATAGAGAGTATAATAGAGGAATATGGTGGTGTAGATAAAATAGTTTTGGGACATCCTAAGAATATGAATAATACTCTGGGAGAAAGGGCGGAAGCTACAGAGGAATTTAAAGAAGCGCTGGAGAGACGGACAGGCATAGAAGTTGTGCTTTGGGATGAGAGACTTTCTACGGTTGAAGCTTCCCGTATACTTATGGATAGCGGAGTGCGCAGAGAAAATCGTAAACAATACATAGATAAGATGGCGGCAGCAGTTATTCTTCAGAATTATTTGGATGCTGTATCGAAAGGTTGAATATGAAAGATAATATTATAGTATTTGAAACAGAGGATGGCGGTGAAGCGGAATTTTCCGTTTTGGAACAGACTACACTTGGTGGTGTAAATTATCTGCTGGTTGTAGATGAAGAAGATGAAGACGGCGGTTCTTTTCTTGTGCTTAAAGAGAACAGAAATAATAGCGCAGACGAGATGGCGGCGTTTGATATCGTTGAAGATGAAAAAGAATTAGAAGCAGTTATAAAAATATTTAACGAATTGCTTGAGGACGTAGATTTGGAGGTATAAAATTGAATAAGCAGAAAGAAGAGGCAGTAAAGATTATTCCACTTGGTGGACTGGAACAGATTGGAATGAACATTACTGCTATAGAGTATGGTGACTCTATAATAGTCATTGACTGTGGATTGGCATTTCCTGAGGATGAGATGCTTGGTATAGATTTGGTTATACCTGATGTGACATATCTTAAGGAGAATTATGACAGAGTCAAGGGGCTTATAATTACTCATGGACACGAAGATCATATCGGGGCTATTCCTTATATTGAGAAAGAAATAAATATGCCTATATATGCAACAAAGCTTACTATGGGCCTTATAGAAAACAAATTGAAAGAGCATAATCTGCTGGGTAATACAAGACGGAAAGTTGTACGTTACGGACAAAATATTAATTTGGGAAAATTCCGGATAGAGTTTATAAAAACTAATCATTCGATTGCTGATTCGGCAGCACTTGCAATATATTCGCCGGCAGGATTACTGATTCATACAGGAGATTTCAAGATTGATTATAC
>JBJEMQ010000190.1:0-9056 GCA_051879755.1 Coprococcus sp.
CCTTCTCTATACCTGTATATAACAATATGCCATCAACCATGACAGATAAGCCGTCTGAATATGGCAACCCAAATAACTACTTAAAATCACTTAAAGTAAATGGCTATTCACTGACTCCAAAATTCAAGGTCAGTCAGACAAAAGAATATACACTTGACGTTCCGGCAGATGTGAGCAGCATTAAAATATCAGCCGATACCGTTAACAGTAATGCATCTGTAAGCGGAATAGGAAATATATCACTAAGCAATGGAACAAATATAATAAAAATTGTTGTTACAGCACAAAATGGAGACAAACGCACATACAAGCTGACAGTTAACAGGGGGGAGCCTGGTAATACACCAAACAGTACCTTGGGAAACCCGGACACGGATATAACCTTTGACGGAAGCTATAATATAGCAAATGGCTACATTACAAATATATCACCTTCTACCGATGTTTCAAAATTCACCAAACAGCTTGGCGCATCAAATGGAAATGTCACCATAACCTCATCTGACGGAACTGCCAAAGATTCAGGTAATGTCGGTACCGGAGATGTTGTAACAGTATCAGGTAATACATATGAGATAGTCATATACGGTGATGTAAATGGTGACGGCGCCATAACCGCCTTAGACTTATTGAAAATACAAAAACATCTTATGGGTTCAGCCAGCTTAAGCGATGCATATCTGGCTGCCGCAAATGTAAAACACAGTTCTTCCGTATCAGCACTTGATTTGCTGAAGGTTCAGAAATATATCATGGGCAGCGGAAAGATAAGTCAAAAATAGAAATATAATTATTCAGTCTGTACAACAGATTGATTACAAATATAAGGAGCAATTCAAATGAAAAAATTAACACGTTCTCTAATCAGTATTATGGCAGTATTATTTACTATTTGCAGTTTATGCATGACACCTGCCATAAAATCTTATGCAGCATCTGCCAGTTTCACTATCTCAGTATCTTCAACAAGCATCAGTGTAGGTGAAACCGTAACAGTAACAGTATCACTATCAAGTGAATCTGCCCTCGGTGCCTACAGTTACTCTTTAGCATATGATTCCTCCATACTCGAATACAGCTCCGGAAGCGGATATGGCGGCGGAGGAACTATCACATATGCCGGATATGGTGATGGTAGTGCCACAAATGCTTATGCAACTTTCTCATTTACAGCCATAGACAGCGGAAGCGCATCAATATCCACCGGCAACAGCGATGTCTACACATGGGATGAGGAGCCTTGCAGTGTTGCTAATGCAGGAGCAAGCATATCAGTTCTAGGTTCATCTGATACAGCAGATACCACTGAAGAACAGACAACAGAATCAACTACAGAGAATACCGAAGATAAAAATACTACTGAAGCTACAACTGAAGAAAAGGAATCTGAAGATTCTACTGAAGAGATATCTGACAATTGTATTCTCAAATCTCTTACAGTAAGTCCCGGCGAGCTTAAGCCAGCATTTTCAGGAACAGTTTTTGATTATGAAGTAACTGTGCCTTCAGATACAAAGAAGCTTACTATAACTGCTGCTACTGAAAATGATAAATCAGCGGTCTCCGTCAAGGGAAATAAGGACTTCGAAGCAGGCAAGACAAAAAATGTTAAAATTACGGTTGTTGCTGAAAGCGGAGATAAACAGACATATGTAATCAAGGTTACATGTAAAGAAGAGGAAGCACCAAAAGTATCAGTAGTAATAAACGGTGTTACATATTATTTTAATACAGATTATTCAAAAACAGATATTCCTGAAGGCTTTGAACAGGAAAGAATCAGCTATAACGGCTCAGATATTATAGCTTACAGATCGCCAAACAACCTTATTTACTGTGCATACCTTATAAATGATGCAGGTGATGGTACCTGGTACATAATTGATACATCAACAGGCAATATGAAGCCAATGATACAGGCACAGTCAAGCTATAATACATATATCATGACAGACATTCCTGCCGGTACAGATATTCCTGCCGGATATACATCTGCAGCATACATGATGGGCGGAACAGAAATTACTGCTTATAAGAAAAACGAAAAAGATACAGTAATACTTCTTTATGCTATGAATGCTTCCGGAAGTGAGGGATGGTATCTGTACGATACAATAGATGGTACATTTGTACGCTATGACGGATTAACAATTACTGCAGAAGAAACTGAGGAAGAGACAGGATTAGGCGGTTTTATAGACAAATACAAGTTTATTATTATGCTTGTTGCAATAATCGTACTTGCTCTTATATCTATTATATTTGTAGTCCTTGCACTGACTATGAAGAAAATGATTAAGCAGTATGAGACTGAACTTGAATCAGATAATAAGCAGGCTGCTACAAATGAACCTTATGACAGCGCATCTGACATTCCTGATTATGACGAGAAAGCTGTTTCAGACCGCAGACGAAAGAATAATACTCCTATTCGCAAATCATCAATTGAAGAAACAGACAGCGTATTTGATGATACTCCTGCCCCTGATACAGACAGTGCATTTGTTGATACTCCTGCTCCTGATACAGACAGTACATTTGTTGATACTCCTGCCCCTGATACAGACAGTGCATTTGATGATACTCCTGCTCCTGATACAGACAGTACATTTGTTGATACTCCTGCTCCTGATACAGACAGTGCATTTGATGATACTCCTACTCCTGATACAGACAGTGCATCTCACAAGGCCTCTGCTTCAAAAAGGGAAAATGTCTCCGAAAGAGCATCTTCATTTGTTGTGCCTACCTTGAAATCAACGGAACCTATTCACAAAGGTCCGTTACTCTCAAATCCACTTGCTGCAGCAAAGACTTCTGATGTTACAGACAAGGATTTAACCGAGGTTACGGCCGATAAGGAGCCTACATATTCTGAAAGTGCTGCAAAACAGCCAAATGGTTTCATGGAACATACAGCAAAATCTGCAGAAGAAAAAAAGACTGTACTTCATACAGGAGGTAACGGTCCATTAAGCACAGCAGATCTCAGTGAAATAATAAATATAGCAGAGTCCATAGTAAACTCTGAAAACAGCAATGAATAAATTGTTATACATCAATTAATAAAAGAACCTGCCGTTTTGGCTGATATGATTTTTCTCAAGCAAAACAAGAGAATAATCATTTTCATACAAAATGGCAGGTTCTTTTATATTATAATGATAATTTTATATCATCTACTTTATCAAGTCTCTCCCAAGGAAGGTCAATATCAGTTCTTCCAAAATGTCCATAAGCAGCCGTCTGTTTATATATAGGCCGTCTAAGATCCAGCATCTTAATGATTCCTGCCGGTCTTAAATCAAAGTTTGCCCTGATAATATCTACAAGCTTCTCATTTGATACTTTGCCTGTTCCAAAGGTATCTACCATGATTGATGTAGGCTTTGCCACACCGATAGCATATGAAAGCTGGATTTCGCACTTATCAGCCAGTCCTGCAGCAACTATATTCTTTGCCACATATCTTGCAGCATAAGCCGCAGAACGATCAACCTTAGTGCAATCCTTTCCTGAAAATGCACCACCGCCATGACGTGCATATCCTCCGTAAGTATCAACTATAATCTTTCGTCCAGTAAGACCGCTGTCACCATTTGGTCCTCCTATAACAAATCTTCCTGTCGGATTAATAAAAAACTTTGTATTCTCATCAACCATCTCAGCAGGAAGGACTTCATCAAACACATATTTCTTAATATCGGCATGTATTTGTTCCTGTTCAACCTCTTCACCATGCTGTGTGGATAAAACCACAGCATCAAGTCTTACAGGTCTTCCATTTTCATCATATTCCACACTAACCTGCGTCTTTCCGTCAGGTCTGAGATATGGGAGTGTACCATTCTTTCTAACCTCAGTCAGACGTCTGGCAAGCTTATGGGCAAGAGCAATTGGATATGGCATATACTCAGGTGTCTCATTTGTTGCATAGCCAAACATCATACCCTGGTCACCGGCACCTATAGCATCAATATCCTCATCACTCATAGTATGCTCTTTCGCTTCAAGAGCTTTATCAACACCCATGGCAATATCTGCTGACTGCTCATCTATAGCTGTAATAACGCCACATGTGTCACAGTCAAAGCCATATTTGGCTCTGTCATACCCTATCTCCCTTATTGTTTCACGCACAATCTTCTGAATATCAACATAAGCATTTGTTGATATCTCTCCCATAACAAGCACAAGTCCTGTAGTAATAGCTGTCTCGCAGGCAACTCTGCTCATCGGATCCTTCTCAAGCAACGCATCAAGAACTGCATCAGAAATCTGGTCACATATTTTGTCAGGATGACCTTCCGTAACTGACTCTGAGGTAAATAATAATTTCTCCATCGTATTCTTCCTTTCACACATTTGTCATATACTGTCATTTAACTTAAGCACTCCTTACCGAAGTGTTCTTACTGTATGGAAATTTTAAATCCACACGGAGTGTTTTTTATTAACTAGGAAATCCAGAGGAATTTCCTAGTTAATAAGAAAAACCGCCCATATGAGCGGTTTGACATTTTATAGCAAGCCTCTCATTGTTCGAATACAGCAAATGCTGTTTCGCTCAGGCCGGCACCTTCCGCATATACGGGGTTGCCATGGCTTCACAGTCCCTTATGACTCCACCATTCTGAATAAGAGCATTTTTCATATTTTGTTTGTAGTTACACTGTATAACATATGCCACAGTTAGTCAACATAATTTTTTCAATGCATAACATATACCTTTATTTAATCAACACTTTTTTGGGAGTATCTCTTTCTTATTATCCATGCAATCAACAGTATTAATATGCTTACACATAATAAAACTATTACTAATATAATCCAGAACAAATATCCGGTCTTAGCCATAACAGTCTGAAGAGCATTATTTGAAACCGTAAATGTAATCTCATTATTTTGCTCCGATTTATTACCTGCTACATCAAAACATACAACTGACAATATGTGCTTTTTATCTGATGCTTTGATATTCTCAAGTGATATTTCATAATTTGCAGCTTCAAGATCCTTTGCATCATATCTCGTGGTGTCGCCATCAAGAGTAATCTCTGCATATTCAAGTGCTATATTGTCATGAAAACTTACTACAGCGTTAACAGCATCCGTTCTCTCATATACAGCATCATTTTCAACACCTGTTATATAGTATTCTGGCGCAGTTCTGTCTATGCAGAATTTGACCGCAGAAGATTTCACCTCATTATCTGTTTCCTTACCGGCAGCATCATTCGTATGTACAATTACGTTATATATGCCATCATCCTTAAACGACTCTGCCGATATGATAAATGTATGTTTAAACCAGCCATCTGAATTTATGTCAGCTTTTACTGTATAATCCTTCTCATTCAACTGCACAACATTTCCATCTAACATATAATATACATCTGAGCTTTTAATATCAGCAACATTATACTCCTCTATAACTATATCATTATCACTTAGATTTGTATAATATTTATCTACTATTTCCTGCGTTGACTTTCCTAGAACAAAATAGGAACCATATCTATCTACTTTAAATTCCACTTCTTTTTCAGCTACATTGCCAGCCAAATCAACAGCAGTAACACTTAATTTATAACAATCATCTGTAGTCTCCTCAAATTTGAAATTTGCATATACATATTTCTCTCCATTTTTCACATCAAAAACAGTATAATCTATAGCATCATCAGAAGCATTTGCACGTGTACCTTTCAACTCAAGTTTTATAGATTCCTTATCATAATTTTCATCTGTAATAGATATAATAGGTGCAATATCCTCTGTATATATAGTATCAGCTACTAAATCTACAATCTCTATTTCAGGCTCAGTTAAATCTATAGTAAATTTATCCTCAAAGGTTTTATCTGAACTATTATTAGACTTATCCTTTGCCTTTACACTTAGTTTATACGTACCATCCTTATCAAATTTAACAGTTGCAGTATGCATGTCTCCATCTGAAGTAAAACTACTTACAACAGGAACATCCAAAGCCTTATCATCTTCAGAAGCTATAATCACTTCGACCCCGGAAGGATCAAAATTATGCTCAGTAATCTTAATCGTTGCCGTTCTGGTCTTCTTATAATACATATCATTTTGTGACACATTATTATCATATGATACATCAACTATAGGGCTTACAGAATCAACGGTAAATCTTCCTGAACTATATATATCAGCAACATTTCCTGCCTTATCTTCACATGTAACATCAAGTACATAATCTGCATCTTCCGAAAATACATATGTCATTGTATGAATATTTCCCTCACTGTCAAAATTTCCTTTTACCTTGACTGCATTCCCATTTTTTGTAACAGTAACTACTGTCTTATTATTATCAAAATTCTCCTCTATAATAGATATTTTTACCATTCTTGAGCCATTAAAATATCCTGACTGGCTATTAGCACTGTAAGTACAACTTATCTTTGGTTTTGTTACATCTACTACATATCTTTCAGCACTGCCTATACTTAATGTGTTTCCTGCATTATCCTTTAATTTTGCTCTAACCACATGAGTTCCTTCATTTTCCTTATCAGCCTTTATATAATAGTTCTCATTAGCTGATGTTTTAATTCCAGCAGCCGATGTGTATTCATATTTCTGTGAAGTATCATTATCCTTAAGCAATATATAGTTTATGCCTGATATATCATCTTTTCCAGTAATTTTCAAATTGATATCTTCACCTATACCATAATAGTTAACGCCATTATAAACATTAGCAATTTTATTATTAGACTCAATAGCCACAGTTGAATGAAGCTTATGAATATCCTTATTCTCAAGTATAATTCCAAAGTATTTCCCACTATCATAAGTATTCGTATATTCTACATTTCCAGCTATATCCTTAACTGTTATCTTTAATTTTCCCTTGAAATTATTAATTATACTTTTTTCAACACTATAGCTTGTTACATTATTATCTGGTCTTATTACTATAGACTTTGGTTTATCACTTATTCTATCATCTTTCGTTTCAAAATCTATTCTTATCTCTGATATACCACTTGTATCATCAGTTGCCTTAAACCTCAGCTTAAGCTCAGTATTTGAAAACACCTTATAATTATTATAATTCCACTTAACAGGTTCAATGCTGAAATCTGATATATCTGGTGATGTCTTGTCATAATAAAACTTTACTGTATGCATTGTACTATTACCCGCTATATCTGTTGCCCTAAATGTTACCTCATATTTGCCTTCAACAGGTATCTCATATGAACCTGTTGTATATTTTCCCGTATCGTGGCTCTGACTAAATTTACTTTCTTTAGATGGATATGTAAATGCGTTCTTAAGCTCTGCTTTCACCTCATCCTCAGTCTTATCTGAAAATCCAAGATTGCTTATCTTAATATTTTCGACCTCTATATTTTTAAGGTTATTCTCAACAGCTTCAATATTCCATAATATATTATCTGTCTCACTATTCAAATATGTATATGAGCTTTTTCCCAGTTTGGTATTACTTGTTATTATCGGTGCCGTATTATCAACCTCAAACCATGTTTTTATAGGCTCACTCAATCTATTACCAGCATTGTCCTGAGCTTCTACATATAACTCATATATACCATCACTATCACTACCTGCATCTATATCATATACTCCAGTTACCCTATAACATCCCGTCTCACTTATATACTCTTGGCTAAGATTATCTATTATAAACCTATTGCCATCTTTGACATAATAAAATTTTATATATGCTTCCGTGTCGTCATAATTCTTATCAATATCAGTCTCAAATTGTTCGAAAGAACCTTCTATAGTTACAGTAATCCTATTACCATAGCTTACTATTCTCGATTCTGACACAGGTTGTATCCTATAAGTGATATTTGAATCCCCAATTTGTGGAAGTTGTCCTACATCATAAGTAATCATCTTATAATTTCCAGCATTATCAAATACATAGAAAAAATATGTATTATCCTTGTCCATACAAAAATTTTCTTTAGATGTTAATACAATCTCTGCTTTTCCATTGTTTTCTACATTAACATATGAATATTTTGAAAATAATGAGTCTATTTCTTTTTTACTCATTTTATCTATATCAGCTATCTCTTTATCAGTATAAATTAATTTATTATAAATGCCCGACTCTAAATCTGAAGCATTATCTATAGCTGTAATTTCTATTACTTTTTTCGTCGCAGCAGATATGTTTTTATTGCTATCCCTTAATGGAATTATATTATTATTGGCAGAATAAAACCTTACATCAGTAACTTCTGCATCTGGAGCATTCATATCAATACACACATTGATTTTATCTTCTCTACACTTAAAATTATTATTATCACCTGAGCTATCTGGTTTTGTATTATCACCCCTTGCTCTAATTTTAACAGTTAATTCAGTAGTCTTATTAAACATTTTATTATCATCATTATATAACTTGAGACCAGACTCATCTGAAATATTAATATAGTCGATGTCATTACCTATCTTATATTCAATGACATTATCTTTATTAAATGAAAACATAAGGTATACTGCCCTATTTACCCATACAGGATGATTATTTTCTATTGCTTCAATTTCATTACCATCTATATCACAATACTTATAATTAAAATCATTAAATTCATCTATTTTTACAGTACCAGAAATTTCAGAAGTATATATATCATTTGCACCATTCAAATTATATTGCACTGTTATAGTAAATTTATCTCCATTCTCAGCATTTTCATTTATCTCAAATTCCCCTGTTTTTTCGTTCAGTGAAATAATGTCATAATCAGATGTACTAAAAGCAATGTTATCTATATCAATTGCATTAGCCGGCAATGCATTTTCAACATCGGCATTAACAGTATACTTATATGTAGGATAAAACTCATTCTCTTTCACATTAAATGACAACTTTATACTTCCTTTAGCTTTCTCTGTGGATACCTTTATATCATGATTATTTCCATCATATGCTATTTGAAAACTTGTCTTTGTATATACCTCTGCCTCATTCGCTTTAGAATATATTATACTACAATTAACAAATAATTTAAAGTGTATTATTAAATTTATTA
>JBJEMQ010000191.1:0-9026 GCA_051879755.1 Coprococcus sp.
AATACCATTTGCCGCTCGGCTGCTTCACCATACCTGTATAATTCGGCTGCCACTCTCCATCCTTTACATACCACCAATTACCATCTGTATGCTGTACAAGCTGGGTAACATATTTCTTTTTACCTTTTTCTACATAGTACCATTTGCCGCTTGAACGTCTTACCATACCTGTATAATTTGGCTGCCACTCTCCATTCTTTACATGCCACCAGCTTCCGTCAGTATGTTTTACCAAGCCTGAAATATACTTCTTTTTACCATTCTCTACATAATACCATTTGCCGCTCGGCTGCTTCACCATACCTGTATAATTCGGCTGCCACTCCCCATTCTTCACATACCACCAATTACCATCTGTATATTTTACAAGCTGGGTGACATATTTCTTTTTACCCTTTTCTACATAGTACCATCTACCATTTGTATTTTTCACCATACCTGTATAATTTGACTGCCATTTACCATTTTTTACATAGCACCATGTTTTGTCTGTATGAAGTATAAGTCCTGTATAGTTATTCTGTATCCTATTATCCTTGTAATAGAATGTTCCATCCTTTGCACTTATTAATCCATTTCTGGCTTTCACTTCATTATAAGTTCCATCTGTACAAGCAATTCCGGCATAGCTGTAATATTTATTTGCAGAAAGTTTAACAGACAAAACAGGTACTACAGAATAAAAATCATATATTGGATCCCCATGTTGATCAATATACCCACTACACAAAATCCTCATAGTACTATTTAAACTACTTCCTGGAGTTCGCAACCAACACCAGACATTTCCAAAATATTCATAGCCAGGATACCATACGCTCCCCGTTGCTCTTGCATAAGTGCTTGCTTTTATATATCTGACATTATCATACTTATCATACTCTGATGAAAATCCATAATCCGAATTAGTTATATCTGTAGATGAAAGCAAATATACTTTATCAAAAGTATCTTCACCTGCTATTGTTCCATAGCGAGGGTTGATATTATTTTTAATCCTGCTAGTATAAATTGCAGACTTTTCATCTGTATTAAATGCACAACCAATGAAACTATCTGATTCACCATTGTATCCATTCAGCCAGCTACGTAATGAACAGTTACTCCATGTTACTCCTGTATCAGTATTATTGTATTTTTTAGTATTAAGTGCCTTATCAGACATAAGCATCATTTCATCGCCACTTAATGACAAAACCTTCCATTTGATAGGCTGATATTTAAAATAGTGATAAGTACTTTCATCTGACCATTTATAAATGCTACAATCCCCAGTATCATCAAATGTATCATAATTGTAAACATCAGATTTTTTTATTCTTCGATATTTATCACCATTAGTAAGTGTTATATCTCCATTTTTATCCCATCCACCAGCTTTTTGAAGAGTATAATACAATCCATTATCTACAATCAAATCATTACTGCCAACATATCCACTACATGTACTGACGTAATTATATCGCATTTCTGTAGTTATAACCTCTGCCTGCGGATAACTTCCAAACCACACGCAGTCATAGATGACCTTTCCATTACTATTCTTTCTTGGTTCCTGAAGTGTGGCAGCTTGCACATTTGCAGCTTCTTTCGGTGTTATAACCGGCAGTAATACCAACATCATAACAAACGTAATTACAAGTGTTATAGCTTTCTTTAGTACATTTTTTCTCCTGTTCTTCATATGTCTGCTCCTCCTATCTTTTGAGTATTTGTAAATAATTACAAAGCCCATGGTTTCTGCTACAAGTAAAAACTAACATATAGAATATAGCTATATGCACAAAAAATCTTAATTTAAGTTTAGCATTTCACCATTTTTTTACAATATGTGCCTTTTATTGTGCCTTTACTTTTTTTAGTTTCTTACTACAACTTCTTAAACTATTCTCCGTGTATTCCCTCGTATCTATTAATAGCTGAACAAGTCAAAGTTTTTTCTTAAATTAATCATAAAAAACAGCAAAAATTGAGCTGCCGCTTCACGAAATTCTATTCACTAAAGCGGCAGCATCGCAAAACAGGTTTTATTGTACGTAAAAGAATCCGTACTCTATATCAGATTCACCATACATCTAATTCACTAGCATCAAATAATGGATATTTGGTAATAGAGTCGTAGTCTATGTAATTTGCAAAATGTTGATTAAAGATTGCATCATATTCTTCCTTTGTGCTGTCTATATAATTACCATCTTTATACACTGTGTACTTTTCACCAAAGATATCAATATATTCAATGAGTTCCAATTTATGGTTTATTAATGAATAACTACTCCATTCGTTTACAAACGAACCACCAGACCCATGCCAATGTCCATTGACAATTAATTCATTAGTAGTTGTATTGATTCCGGTAAAATCATTTTCTCCACACCAAAATAAATCATCAGAATAAGTAAATACCTCTGTCAATCCCATTGTTGAAGAATACAAAAATAATTCCGGAACTGAATTCTGGTCTAAATCATATAAAAAATATTCGTCGAATTGATAATCATCACCAAAATAGCGCATAATGTAACTTGTATCGTAATGATTTTCAATTATTTTCCAGTCAGAGAGAATTGCCGCATATGCCTCTTTCCATGTAGAGTAATGTATATAGTAACTAATATCTATTGAATCAGAAACTGTATTATCATTTAAATTGTAATACAGCACATCACTATAACCAGGGTTATTTTCATATCTAATAGTTACGATATTTCCTTCGCATTTAATTTCATAAGGCCATCCAAAATTCTCATCAAGTTTTCTCTCTCTTAATACTGTATTTCCATCTCTATCAACAACAAATAAATCAGGCCCCAGATACCCGGTTATAAACAGATTTCCCTTATCATCAAAACAGCTATCGGTATTAGAGCCTATAAAATCACTGTTTGTCCACAATATACTTCCATCTTTCACATCCATAACCGTTACGGTCCCATCTTCAACCATATAATACCTATCTCCATAACATCCAATCTCAGAAACCCTGTCAAGCTGCGCACATTCATAATGACCTGTTGTGTAACTCCATGCCTTTTCCCCATCCTTAGATATTCCCGTAATAACAGCATATTCTCCTGTTTCACTTTTCTTGTAATGTTCATATTCCACTGTAGCACCATAAACATCATCACTTTTTAAAGTTGCAGATGCTGTGAACTCAAAATCAACACTAATAACATCGTTAGGATGTATTGTTATTTGTTGCGATTGGACATCATATCCATCAACTTCGGCTTTAAGGGTATATGTTCCTGGTTCAACCAACATAGAGTATGTATGCAAGTTAAGAATAGAAACATCTCCAGTATTATCGTCTGCAACACGATATGCGATGTCCTGTAAAGGAATGGTCAAAACAAGAGCACCATCCTCATTATATAAAGAAAGCATCTCGATATTGATATCGACAAAATCTGCTCCATCCGACGTAATCGCATAAACCATTCCGGACACTGTTCCGTATTCTGCATCAGAATTATTACCATTGCCAATTGTAGCCTGCGCCAGTTGCACACAAATATCAGCATTTACGATTGCAGTAGGATTAGCAACCCAATTTATTAAGTCACGGATTATAAACGATTCATCATCCAGATTGAACATGGTAACGCTTGTGGAGGCAAGAATAAAACTTCTAACCTGTTCTGCGTTTAAATTAGGATTGATCCCCCAAATTAAAGAAGCCAAACCGGTAACAACAGGTGTAGACATAGAAGTTCCGCTCATTAAAGAGGTAGCATTTGACGGTATATCACTGAGAACATCGACACCTGGTGCATATACATCCACTCTAGAACCGGTATTACTAAAATCAGCAATTGGATAATAACCGTATTTTGTATTATATCCTGCAGCTCCAACAATAATTATTCTCTTGGAAATCTGCTCATTATTCATAGCCCCAAATATGTCATTTTCAGCACTATATTTTTTATCCGAAGAACTGTTGTTTCCAGCAGACTTTACGATTAAAAATTCATTTCCTGCTTCAATATACTTAAGGAGAAAATTTTCTAATGATTTGCTATTAATAGATGTAAATTCTGTCCAATAATCATCACCATCCTGAGTACCGGTAAGTGCATCATTATATCCCATAGAAATATTGATGACCCTTACACCTTCGTTCAATAAGTGTGCAATGGCACATTTGTATTGGAAAATTGAACCCCACTGGCCTTCATCAGATACAATAGATTCATCAGAAAGCACAGAATAACCGTATAATTTTACGTTTTGATTAATACCTGCGATACCAAACCCATTATCAGCTTGAGCTGCAATGATGCCTGCAACATGAGTGCCATGAGAAGTGTTACTAATACTGCTTAATGCACTATTTATCGTGTCTTGATCTCCACTTGCAACCGCTTGTTCATAAGCAGCAACAGCATCATTGTATAATTGTGTAACCCTACAAGTACCATCATCGTTTGCAGGATTATTCCAAGTCTTTGCAAAGAGGTTCTCATCCAAGTCTTCGTTTGTAGTATCAAACATGCTATCGATGATGCCAACTTTGACTGTTTGTGTAGACAAATCCGTGCTCCAAACAGTTGGCATGTGAATTGCTTCGACCCACCAGTTTTTTCCACCCGGATTATCTTCGTCCCAAACAGAACCAGATGTATCTGAGGGATTGTCTGCATCAATCCAAGAGTCGTTTGTATAATTTATTGCCTCGCTGCTGAATTGTGCAACATAAGCTAATGAGGCATCTTCAACAAAAGCATCATTTTTTAAAGTCTCAACTAATTGCTCTAATTCTTCAAGAGTCTTAATATTGGAAAAACGGATTTGGTAATCTCCAGTAGCAGAAATATAGCCAATAATCTCTCCATCATTATTCTTAATAAGCTTTTCGATATCTTTGTAAGTTGCTTCATTTGCTGCTGTTAATAGTACTTGAGAAGACGCATAATAAATGCCACCTTCAGTTGCTATATCTTCCGATGTTAATGGTTCATAATATGCTTGGAATTCTATTTCAGTTTGGTCAGATTCAGATTTATTACTACATCCTCCAAATGCAAAGACCATAACAATACTAATTAGCAGTGCAATTATGGTTTTAAAGTGCGATGACCTAATTCTGTGTCTCATGCTTTCCCCTCCTAGTATCACGAATTTCTTAACCGACTCAAAGTTTTCATTCATATAAAAAATAAGGTGTTTTGTATATTCAAATACTTCACCTGACACGCCATTTCTTCATCACTTTACCTCACCTTTAATTACTTTATAACGTTTACCATTGATTGTTATATAGCCTGTTATATATTTTTTCTTTCCATTTTCTACATAATATTTCTTTCTACTTGGCTACTCTACAATGCCTGTATAGTTTGTACAAAATAGCTGGCATGTAATCTGCATATTGGAATCCCCATATCAATGTGAGCAATCGTAAACTTGCGATTAATAGGATGGTGTGCATTCTAAAACTCGTCAGCGTGCTTTTCTGTACTTATATTTACTTTTTTTTGCTCCTGCTTTTTTGAACTTCTTAACTAATGCATTATATGACTTTTTATTTTTAGTCGTAAGTGTAATGGCTATCTTCGAACCCGTTTTAAAGGAATTTTTCCCAATAGTCTTTAATTTTGAACCCGCAACATTCATTGTTCTTAATCTTTTGCATCCTTCAAAAGCTCCTGGTCCTATTGATTTAAGATTACTTTGTCTATACAAGTTAATTACTTTTATGTTTGTTTTTTTAAACGCATTAGCTCCTATCGTTGTTAATCCCTTTCCCTTGAAAGAAACCGAACTTAATCTCTTTGCACCGGAAAAAGCATTCTTTCCAATAATTTTAACATTTTTTCCAATAGTAACCTTTTCTATTTTACTGTTGTTTTCGAATGCCCTATCTGCTATGGAAACCACCTTCACTTTTACTCCGTCAATCACAACAGTATCCAAGATTGTTACATTCTTCTTATTAATCTTGACAGGTGCAAACTGAGCCGAACTACTTGATATTGCTTTATAGTTTCCAGACGAATCCGTTTCACCCTTTTCAACAATTCTATTACCATTATTATGTTTCTTGCTTGATTTATCTGTCGTTTTGCCTGTCACATCTCCCGGCGTGCCGCCTTTAGAATCTACTGAATCTGCATCTCCACTTGCTTTCACTATTGAATAACTAACACAAACCGTTCCTGAATAATCATTTTTTCCAGTTATAACAGCTAGTGCCTCACCTTCCTCTATATTATCTTGATAGTTTACAGTGAAATCCGTATCCTTTTTCAATTTTTTATTGTTAATGGATACTACTACTTCAGGCGTTATCGCTTTTCCAGAATACTCAAAAATATTGCCCTTTATTTCGACATTATTCTCAGTAATCAGTATGTTTTCTTTTCCTTCCGTATCTATTTCTTTGGCAGTATCAGCATTAGGCAACAATCCATCAACACCGCTCACATTAAATAACTTTGTTTCAGACGATAATGAATCAGAATCAACTATAGCTGTATTTACTGTTGAAACAAATTGTTTTCCATCACTCAGCTCAACATTTTCATATTGTTTAATGGTTTTAAGTTCACCATCTAAAGAATCTGTTTGAAATACAGTATACTCCATAGTTCCATTATCAGTTCCAACAAATTCTATATTTACTTCCTCATCAGGACCTATAAAAACATATTTTTCATCTTTATATGTTATCACTTGTGCTATATCAGGAAAGTTATTGGTTGCATATTCTCCATGTGTTTCACACACAACTATATCCTCAGAAACAATCTTTATATCAACAGGACATGCAACTTTAATAACACTTTTTGCATAATTTTCTGCTGATAAACTCTCCGCATCGGCACCAGCCTGCAATATGTATACCAAATCTAAATCTAACGAATGGTATCCCAGAATACCACTCTCCCAGAATGGTGTTATCGCAACATTGCCGTTTTCTGCCAGAAGTTTGAATACCTCATTACTCAATTTATTTGAGTTAAAAAGTATATTATTTCCGTATGTTGAAGAGCCTGGCCACGGTGGAAGATTTGGGACTATATCCAATACGTTAATAAAGTTATGCGGTCTTACTCCATTAAAATATGATACAAGATTAATACCAAATAAATTTCCCATTACAGTATGAGGCGGCTCAAATGTATAGGCAAATACATTATCCATGGTTGCAAAATCACCCAAGAAGCCTGCCAATCTATTTGCTACAGCTCCACCTAAACTATGTCCACTTAAAAAAACGATATTATTTGAATCTTTCAGTTCCTCAACAGTCTTTCCCGTTGCTTCTTGCATAAAATTAATCAAATCCATACGAGTGTTATTACAAGCATCATCAAACAAAGTTGCACCATCAAGTATATCAGTCATAAGGTCATCCCCCTCATTAACAGAGGTTCCTCTCACCACCACACAAAAGACATTGTAATCTGTATCAGCAATATTAATTTTCTTCAATCCAAAATACGCAAGCGGATGTTTATAATCAGTAATCCTCTCACCATTCATCTTGAAACCATCTGTAAAGCCTAAATCCTCCATAGTTTCTTGCATATTATCCGGATTATATGCCATCTTTGCCAAACAAACCGCTGTAATTGCTAAATTAGAATTATATGTTCTTGCATCCTCATTAAAAAGATTGTATCCCCATTTTGTATTTACCTTTATATCCCCATGATGAAAATCGCTTGAAAATACTAATTCCTTATTTTTTATTTCGCATGGATCTTCATCCTCGTAATTAATTAATTTTGCATTAACAATTCCGAATGAAGTTCCCCCCGCAACTGCCTTATTATCTTTCACATAAACCTTAAGGTTTGAGACGCCAGTAACGTCTACAGAAATATCAAAGTCTAATTGCCCAGGTAACAATTGGTATGAAGCTAACAGGCTATCGTCTCCGTAAAAATATAATGTACTATCATAATTCTTTGTATTATAACTGCGAATCTGCACTACATGAGCTTTCAAAAATTCAAAGCCTTCAATTTTATAAGTTGTATAAGCCCAACTATTCTCGTTTGTAAAATTCCAACGTGCTATCCATGCTTCTAATCCATGTTCATATGAGTTTCCATTAATGTCAATTCGTCCTCGTGTATTTGAATTAACACCAATTTTATCTACAAAACTATCTCCTGCATTTCCTGTGTACTTTCCTGAAGAAACTACTGTACAATCTTCAAGCCATTTTTCTTCAGTTATTTGTGGTTCAGTAGGTTCTGTTATGTAATCGTCTGGATTATACTCATATTCGTCAAGCGACTTTTTGGGCTGAATATTTGAATAATCCACCAGTTTTGCATTAACGATTCCGAAAGAAGTTCCTCCTGCAACCGCTTTATTATCTTTCACATAAACCTTAAGATTTGAAACTCCTCTAATATCAACAGAAATATCAAAGTCCAATTGTCCCGGTAATAGTTGATATGAAGCCAGCAATAAGTTATTGTCACCAAAAAAATACAATGTACTATCATAGTTCTTTGTATTGTAGCTACAAATCTGTTTTATTTTACCTTCCAAATAGTCATAACTTCCATCAATTTTATATGTTGCATAAGCCCAACTACTCTCGTTTGTAAAATTCCAACGCGATATCCAAGCCTCTACACCATGCTCATATGAAACACCATCTGTAGTTATACACCCCCTTGTGTTTTCATTTGCACCTATTCTATCCACAAAACTATCTCCCATGTTGCCAGTATATCTCCCTGAAGAAACCACTGTACAATCCTCAAGCCATTTTTCATTAACAACTTGATTTTCCTCTGCATAAACAGTACTTTCCATTATAGGAATTATGGTTGAACACATCATTGCAAATATCAGCATTGCAACTACAAATCTCATTCCATGCTTCATTGAATATCCCTCCCTCGTAATAAGGTACAATATATTATATTTTTGATAGTATATTACTTTTTTAGGAAACATTTCTTACTTCGCTTCGTTATAAGTTCCATCTGTACAGACAGTTCCGGCATAGCTGTACAGATTAGAAGATGAAAGATTCAGATACAAAGCGGGCA
>JBJEMQ010000192.1:0-8989 GCA_051879755.1 Coprococcus sp.
CTCGGGTCTTTAACAATATACTTATGACTGACGTAAGCATCATGGACACAACAAACATAAGAATGCATACACTTATATAGGCGCCCTTGTTCTTGCGGAAATTTCCACGCATCACAGTAAAGATTTCTCTCATAGTCGGCACCTCCTACCAGTGCATGGACGAAAGCCATGCATTTACCTGTGTCTCGCGATTTTTTGTATCCGCTTCGTCATATGGTGCAAGCTCCATCTCTCCGCCAATTTTACCATCTTCAATATATAGTAGACGATCTGCCCGAATTGCCGCACGAACATCGTGTGTCACCATCAAAATACTCTGCCCCTGCTTATTAAGCTCTGTAAGCAGATTAAGTACACTGTCTGTATTCTTCCGGTTGAGTGCCCCTGTCGGTTCATCTGCAAACAACAGTCCCGGCTTATTTATAACCGCTCTGGCAATTGCAGCGCGCTGTGCTTCACCTCCTGATACCTGTGACGGAAGTCTTCCGGCAGCATTCTTCACGTTTACCTGTTCCAACAGTTCCTCTGCCCTACGCATAACATCGGCTTTTGAAAGCTTCTTATCCATATAACCCGGAACCAGAATATTCTCAAGCAGCGACAGATTACTTACCAGATGCACCTGCTGAAATACAAATCCGAATTCAAATGCCCTAAGCTTTGCAAGTTTCTTCTCACTGAGTCCGGTAATTTCTTCTTCTCTATAATATACCTTACCAGAGGTAGGCACATCCATACCACTCAGGCTATATAGCAGTGTAGATTTACCCGAACCCGATGAACCCATAATCACCGTAAAATCGCCCTCATAAATCTTCAAATCCACATTGTCCAGTACATGATTCTGAGAACCCTCATTAGCAAAGCTCTTGCATAGGTTCTTAGATTGTAGAATTATATTCTTCATTTGCAATACTCCTTCAAAATAGTACTTGGTTCTTTGACCTTGTGTGTATTTTAATATGATAAATATTAAGAAGTCCTTAAGATACTCTCTTCTGCATTTTAAAATTCAATACAACTTCAAGCCCGTCAGTACTATTTATGAGGGTTACTCCGCCGTTCATCTGCTCCATTACATATTTCACAATAAACAGTCCGAGTCCGGATCCCGGGGCATCCTCGATGTTCTTTCCACGATAGAACTTGTCAAATATAAACGGCATATCCTCAGGGAGAATTCCGGTTCCATGGTCTTTAATATGCAATCTGTATTTTTCCTCTTCGATATCCGTCCAGATATCAATCCGGGTTCCTTCCGCATACTTTCTTGCATTGTTAATGATATTCTCAATTGCCTGCGCAATTCTTCCTCCATCAACGTCTACAATCACTGTCTTATGTATATCGTCCTTTACATAAATATCATCTTTTCCACCCTGCATTGCTTCAATCGTATCAGTAATAATCTCATCAATTTTTACCTTTTCACGCTTAATTATCAGCTTATCCAAGTCATGCAGAGAGTGGATAAACATATCGTTTGTAATCCTGGTAACCTCATCACACTTCCTAATTATTACGTTAATATAACGATTTCTTCTCTCAGGAGTGCTATCCATATTCTCAGCAAGGCCTTCCGCATAACCGCGGATTGACGCAATCGGCGTCTTGATATCGTGTGACAATGTGGCAATCACCGTCTTGTTATTCTCAATGGCCTCCTGCTCACACTGTTTTGCCTTTCGAATCTCCCTTCGCATATGGTCAAATGCCCATGTGAACTCTCCAAACATATTCACCCGTTCGTATTTTAGCTCATTATCAAAATTACCAGTTGCAATCTCTTGTGCAAAATCCTGCAACTTATCAAATGGACGAAGAATCAAAAAATAAACAGTTACATAAACCAACAGAATAATTGCAGCACATGTAATATAAAATACCCACAGCATACGAATACCATTTTCTACATCCGAAATCTCTTCTGTACGCAGATTTTCTATCAGTGTATCAATCTTATTATGAATATCCGTATAGTCTGACTCATGTAAACCATCATCAATTGAATCGTCCAATTCATATAACAGCCGGTCTATCTCATTTAATGCTACAATTGTATCTCCATTATCAGCTTGCATAAGTCTCTCAACATAACGTTTCTTCTGTTTGTGATAGAAAAACAAAAACACGAATGTCACAATACAGAGGCTGAGCAATGCCATGGTAAACACCTTTCGTGATACATCTGATTTGTATTTTTTCTTACTCATGATTCCTCCAATACCAATATACAAATAGTTAATTACCAAACATATATCTTTTAGGCATCCGACTCCACCAGCATATAGCCTACTCCCCACACTGTCTTAATAAAGATTGGTTTTGAAGAATCCTTTTCCAGCTTCTCCCTGAGCCATCTTATATGTACCGTAAGCGTAGATGGTTCGACCTGCGAAAAAGCCGCCCATACAGTATTTACAATTGTATCCTTCATAAGTGCCTGTCCCTTATGCTCTGCCAGATATACAAGCAACTCATACTCCTTAGGAGATAAACCGACTTCGCAACCGTTTCTTAACACACTTCTTGATGATGTATCGATTACTATTGTATTATCTGCTCCGGCACATAGATTGTATGTATTTCCCGCATTTTCATAGCCATATGTTCTTCTAAGAATCGATTTAATTCTGGACATTAACTCTTTTAGAGAATATGGCTTGGCAATATAATCATCACCACCCATATCAAGCCCTGTCACTTTATCATTCTCACTGGTTCTTGCACTCGCAAATATAACCGGTACTGTTGATACTTTTCTAAGCTCGCTACACAGTTCAAAACCTGTTCCATCAGGCAAATTAATATCAAGAAGAATCAAATCAACTTTTTCCTGTTCCAGAACCTTATAAGCTGCTTCAATACTTCCAGCAAGAATTGCTTCATACCCATGGTCTGTAAGCATGTCCTGTATCAACATGGATAAGTCAACATCGTCATCTATAATTAATATCTTTTGTGTCATATGCATTATCCTCCCTTTTCTTCTTCAAACAATAACATAATCATTTTCCTGCTTCAACATAATTTCTTATTATGCTATTCTTTTTCCTTACACAAATTGTTTATGAAAATACTTAATTCGGCAATACACTTTTCATATGTGCTATAATATGAACGCATAATAAGTCCGCAACAAAATTATGTAGGAATTTACTTCATATATACGTGCAGGCCTTAGCATATGGAATGAAGATAAAACTAATATAAAAATATTTATAAAATTTTGTAACGAAATCAATTGTTATACGTCTAACTAATGAAAGCGAGGAGGTGATGACAAGTATTATGGACTATGAAAAATTATATAACACTTATTATATGCAGGTATTCTCGTATGTAATGACTCTTGCAAAAAACAAAGATTTGGCCGAAGAAATTACACAAAATGTATTTTATAAAGCATTATCTACACGAGCTGATTTTCGCAAAGGATCCAGCGAATTAACCTGGTTATGCTCGATAGCAAGAAATACTTTCTATGATGAAATGAGACGGCAACAGCATATTTCTGACCTTCCACAAAGCGACGATCAACCGTCAGGTGAAGATGTCGAGAAATCTATTACAGATGCAGATGCCACATATCGAATACATATGATTCTTCATAATTTAGATGAACCATATAAAGAAATTTTTTCTTTAAGAGTGTTTGGTGAATTGCCATTTTCCCAAATTGCTTCTATTTTTGGAAAGACTGAAAGTTGGGCAAGAGTTACTTATCATCGGGCTCGCTTAAAAATACAAGAAAGGATGGATAATAATTATGAATAAACAATGTGAAATTATAAGAGATCTTCTACCATTATATATTGATGATGCCTGTAGTAATTCAAGTATACAGATGATTGAGGAACATCTATCCCAATGTGATGAATGTTCCAAAATTCAACAATCAATGAAATCCAATAAGTATGAACTGCCATTGCAATTGGAGAAAGAAGAAATTATTACACGTCATGCTAAAACAGAAAAACGAAAGACTTTAATAGTAGGCGCAGGTATTGCAGGCATTCTATGTATTCCAATTATCGTCTGCTTAATTGTAAATCTGGCTCTTGGTCATGCATTGGATTGGTTTTTTATTGTATTAACATCATTAATGGTTTTTGCCTCACTGGTTGTAGTTCCACTTGTAGTTGAAAGAAATAAGGGGCTTTATACAATTTTCAGTTTCACAGTAAGCTTGATATTATTATTATTAACATGCTCAATATACACAGATGGTAATTGGTTTTTAATTACGGTAACATCTGTACTGTTTGGTTTATCAGTTATTTTTACACCATATATGGCATATGCACTTTCTCTACCAGAATTTTGGAAAAGAAACAAAGGATTATTTATATTCAGTATAGATACGTTTATGCTGATAATTATGTTATTGTGTATCGGTTTTCATAATAATAGTTCATATTACTGGCAGATAATGCCACCTATAGTTCTATTTAACGCCGGATTTATCTGGATTATCTTCATTATATGCAAATACATAAAGGTTAATAAGCTTATCCGGGCAAGTATTGCCAGTATTATAACAGGCTTATATATCTTCGCATGTAATAATGTTATTAATATGATTCTGGGAGAAAAACTGCCATGGCCTAGATTAAATATTAGTATATGGAATATCAATACAATTGATGGAAATATCAAATGGTTGATTTTACTTTTTAGTATTATTATTAGTTTATTCTGCCTTGCTATTGGAATTGCAACTAGTATAAAAACAGCTAAGAATAATAAATAGCAAACAACGGGGATTTAAACAAATAGTCTTGAATCAGTACCACCGGCTAAGCCGGTGGTACTGATTTCAGGTAAGTTTTACAGTCCCAAGTTTTTTCATATAATCACACCTGCCTGAATCAATACTTATAGCTAATTATTTTATCTATACCAAAGACTTGGTAAAATCATATATCTTTGCTGTTTCACGATTACGGTATTCATGTTTTTCGTAATATCCTATAAGATTTTTTTCATCATCTCTAAGTGCCACCATGTATACGTCTTTATTTTCTTTCTCATTATAATATGTATAAAGCATATTATTATCTGTACTCTTTGCAAACCATGTCAGAACTTTTTCTATTATTTCCTGCGACTTTTCATTATGACAATTCATAAGGCTTTTCCCTATTAAATCTTTCCCGCCACGCTTTTCATATCGCTGAATTGCTGCCGGATTCATATAAATAATTGTGTGGTCCAAGTTGCAGATTACAACCGAAGACCTATCCATATCAATTACGCTTTTTATATATTTTGATAATTCCATCTTTTATCCTCCTTGCATAAAATGTATTGCCCTCTATCATGTCAGCGCTTAAATGACTTCTCAATATATTCCAGATAAGGCTTTTTTGTAACGTCAACCTTGTGATTACTGTACCATTCATATGATTCCTTCAGTCCGGTCAGCAGATCCTTGGTGTCCGGTATCCATCTCTGTTGTCTTTCGACATCCAGATAATACTCATAATCATAAAAGCAAAAATAACTTCTCTGCTCGTATGAATCGTCTACATATATTGGAGTTAATTCTGTACCCACTGCTTCATAACATAATTTTACCCATTCATTAATACTGACTTCTTTTGGATTTCCTACATTAAATATATGATCCTTGGGCTTTTTCTCTAAAATAATTTCTATAAATCTACACAAATCCTCCACATGAAAAAATTGTAATTTCATGCTGCCATCCTTCGGTATATAAAATGGCCGTTTTTCCATAGCGCAATCAAATACAAACAATTCTCTGTATATATTTTGCATAGGTCCATATAAATAAGGCGGTCTTAAAATATAAGCCTGTGGTACTTGCTTCAGCAAATACTGCTCAGCCCGAACCTTATTCATTCCATAATCACCCCATATTGAATTGTACCCTGTCTGTTGTTCTTCCCGAAACGGTTGTTCAAGTGTTTCCGGATATACAGCACTAGAACTTACAAATATATATTCCTTTATATCACCTAACGCATTTATCAGATTTTTGATATCATTTGCCGTATATGCTGTAATATCTAATACTACGTCAAATTTATATCCTTTTAACGTGTCTCCCAGATGATTTCTATCTCCTTCAATCAATGTCACATTGTCAGACTGTAATCTGGTATTTCTGTTTAATACGAAAACATTGTTTCCTTTTTTTGCAAAATATTCTGCAACATACCGGCTAACAAATACCGTTCCTCCGGTTATTAAAATGTCTTTCATCATAATTTTTTAATACCTCCACAGCTTTTCTTGTAATTTCACACCATTTTAATCATGTATCAATTTCAGGAAATAGAAGTAATATCTCTACGAAATATTAGTAGCTATTCCAATTGAAACATAATTGTCAAAAACAGCTCTAAGATCTGTACCTTCCAAAGCGTTATAATTTCTAATTCCATCTACCATATAAGAAATTCTTCCTTCAGATACTGTAGTCTCAATATATCGGTCCCTATAAAAAACATCTGTTGATACCACTCTGTCACGAAGTATTCCATTGCACTCAGCCAATTTGCAACCAGGAAAATTAACATTCCAAATCTGGTTTGCTCCAAGTGGTTTATGCAATAACTCATCCATTATTTCCTTTAAATATCTATCTGTAACTTCATGAATTTCACAAGCAGATTCAGAAAATGCAATAGTGTGAATTTTTTGAAATGCAGCTTCAAATGCTGCACCTACAGTAGCAGAATACTGTAAATCTGTAGCAACATTATATCCGTAATTAATTCCTGAAAAAACATGATCCGTTTTTCCGGGTACGATATTTAATACACCTATTCTTACACAATCAGCAGGTTTACCATCACAAGCATATGCGCATACTCCCGGCACAGGAAAATCCACTTTCCAGGCCTCTATACTATGTTGTAATGTGACACTATGGGACATTGAACTTCTCTGGCTATTCGGGGCAACTACCCACACTTCACCAAATTCTATCGCTGCCCTTGCAAGACGAACAATACCATCTGAATATATTCCATCATCATTTGTTATTAATATCTTTCTCATTAGAATTATCCTCCGTCGCTTTTGCATCACTCTATTTACTCTTTTTCGTTTGATGATCTTGAACAAATAATTGTTGTGCCAATATATGTTTTCTCGAGCAAAGATAATCCCTCATACATATCCTGCCCGAGTATCTCCTGAGTTTTGGAAAAGTCATACTCCTCATGCAGTTTATCTTGTACAGATAAGAATGCCTTTTTCCCATATTTTTTTATAAACATTGCCTGTGCTTTTGCAGCATTTGCCCCATCATTTTCCGGGATATAAAAGCCCTTGGTACAATTTTCTATTTCTTCACATTCATAACAGCCATCTATACTCCTATTCTGACAGCAGGTTACATTTGGACATTTTTTGTCAGGAGAACACGTTGCAAATGAACACGTATTATACTCTGTTCTACAGGAGCCGCACCATTGGCTTAAAAAGCAATGATTACAAGAAAATCCGCAATAAGCTATTGGATCAACTCCCTTACGGGCCAACTTACACAATTTGTTTTTAATGCGCTGCATTGCCTCAATATGCATAATCCAATGTCTGCTAAACGGCATCTTTATGAGGCCTCTCACATCTTTATTGCACCAATAATCAATCAGCCATGCCGCACTTTCATCAGAGCTTACACATCTGGATTTAATAAGTCTGTTCTTATCTTCATCTCCGAAATGCTTCTTCATTTCTGCGTAATCAAGTTGCTGCAACATCTCATTCGTTGATAGCATGACTTCTTTTGCATATTCGTAAAGGCTGTGTACATTAATTTCCTTAGAAAATTCTGCTAACGCTTCTCCCTGCAGCTCATTTCCGGTAGTAACAATACTGCTTTTGATTTTCTCCTGATATCCCTTTGAAAAGAGAATCTGCTCATCACATTGAACCAATGTATGCGCAACAATATCTTCTATCCGAAATATATGCCAAATGGAATACGCAAGTGTCTTACTGTGATATCCATCTGCCCCGGCAAACGGCATCTGATAAAAGGCTTCTTTTGGATATCCGTTCACAATATATGTAATCTGCTCAAATAATTCATTTCTAAAATCTATGAGCATATTTATTCCTTCTTTGTATGTAACCTCTTTTCCCAGAAGCTTTTGTATTTGTTTGTTTTTTTCCGACCAGTCTTTATTCATCAAGTTGTCCCCCCTATCGATAAAATTTTATGCATTAAAATACATGTCATAAACGATATAACCATGTATGCCATCCAATGAACCTTCATATGTTTCCTGACACATCATGCATCGTGGTTCTTCCATTGGCCATCCACTTGTTGGAAAAATATTATATTCAGATGATGTTTTAAATCCAACTTGATTATAAAAGTTAAAATTTCCCTCAACGGTTATTCCTTTATAGCCTAGTTCTCTCACTTTCTTGATTCCCATGTTAAGCATAGCAGTTCCAATTCCCTGGCGAAAATAATCTGCATGGACAGAAACAGGTGCTAGCATAACAATTCCAGAATTTATGTCATCATATCCACCTTCTCTTGTAGGTGATAGCGGAAATTTTGAAAACAAAAAGTGTCCTACCACCTTGCCATCTAATTCTGCAACAAAGGACAATTCCGGTATATAGTATTTCGAATCTCTGATTTCCTCTACTAATGCAATAATATCAGTTCCATCGGAATAATCTGTTCCTTCTTGGAACGAGCGCAAAATTAGAGAAATAATACTCTTATAATCTTTATGTTCTTCTGGACGAATTGTAATCTTTTTATTCATCATATACATATCCTCTTCTTTTTTGTTATATGGTTATGCTATAACCTTCCATAAGGGACGAGTCAAGAAGTATTTTCATCCCTTTCATAAATTCTATGTACAGGAAACCTTAGTTAATCAACTTATCCAGATATGTTTCCCACGGTTTGCTGGTTGTAACATTTTCCATACATGCAATAGATGTAATGCCTTGAACCGTCGACCATATCTTTATGAGTTCT
>JBJEMQ010000193.1:0-8930 GCA_051879755.1 Coprococcus sp.
GAGAGCATAGTTTTCGAGGTGAAATGTGAACACTTAACGAACGCGAGCGAAGAGAAGCGCGAGTTTAGTGAGAAGCGTGAGTTTAGTTTTCAATGTAAAAAAGGCAGGTGGATTTGGTGGCATATGAAAAACTTTTAAATGAAATATATGCGGCGGTGTCGCTTAAGTACCTGTGGAAAGAGTATCAGCCATATTTTATCAAGAGTGAATCACCGGACTGGATTAACGAAACAATGGATTTTGGGCTGGAGGTAAGTCAGGCGCTTCTTCCAAATGATGGGCAGGAGGAAAGCTTTATTGAGCAGTATCTTGGATGCCTGAAGGAGGAGCTGCCACCTCAGGCTTTTGAGAAATATGGTGAACGTTTGAATTTTTATAATGGACGATTCTGGGCAGTTTTGCCGGACCCGGAAGTGCAGCAGGATTATATTTCCAAGGCAAAATATCGTTTTGACAGAAAACTGGAAAAGCTGAATACGAATTATACATATAAGCGCTATAATGGACTGTATCTTTTTTTGCATCCGACGGATGAGAATGATATTGATGCGGGAGTACTTTTTGAATATATGCGGTTTACCCAGGCAACCGAAAGAAAACACTTTGACTGGGTATTTCTAAACTGTGTGAAGAAGATATATGTCTGTAATTATATAGATGATACCATTGAGACGATTGTTCTGCCACAGAATTCAGAAAATTTTCTGAATACCGAATCAGAATACCTGCGTTATAACCGTGACTGGAATGACGGAGCAGCATTGGATTTGTAACTCTTAATTTATGTGATTTGATGCAGGGTATTCGTGACTTAAATCATGGGATGAATTAATTTGCATTTGCAAAATCGTGTAGAAGTAAGATGTTTAATATAATGTATGGCTGCACATACTAATTCCGGGGTGATATGATGAATATATTAAACAATGATGAAATACCTGTAGGACTTAGCATGGCATTGGCAGAGAATCTTCATGCAATGGAAAGATTTGGGAAAATGACAGAGGCAGAGCGTAATGAAGTAATCAGACGTTCTAAAAATGTGGGCTCTAAACAGGAGATGAGAAGCCTGGTATCCGGTTTAAATCAAATGAATTAAAAAGTGTAACATTATAATAGCTCCGGTGTCTGCCGGAGCTATTATAATGCCAAAGTATGCCGGAATATTCAGATGAAGATGTCAGCAAAGCTTATGCACATTCCGCAGCAAGAACGCTGGGGCGTTCTTGAACAGGGTGGACACAAGGGTGCAAAACTCTGCATTTTTTAGTATAATGAATGGTAATAATGTGTTAAAATGAGGAAGATTGATATTATGATTTGGCGCAGAATACTCGTTAATTAAGTCATGAGATGAATATAAGAATATTGGGGGAATGAAAATGGAGATAAATACAGCATTCAGGATATTGGAAATTGAGCATACAAAGAATGAAAATATAATATCAGAGGCATATCGACAGCTTCTGCCAAAATATAATCCCGAAGATGATGCGGAAGGATTTAAAAATCTAAGATCCGCATATGAGACTGCATTAGGTTATGCAAGAACAACAGAGAGTAGTGATGAAGATGAACCTAAGACGGAAATAGATATCTGGATGAAAAAGGTAAAAACACTTTATCAGGATATTACGGTACGAGGGGATGCAGGCAGATGGAAAGAGCTTCTTGATGATGCTGTATGTGTAGACCTCGATACTTCTATTGATACAAGAAATGCAATACTTACTTTTCTAATGGAATATCATTATCTGCCACATG
This sequence comes from Coprococcus sp., assembly GCA_051879755.1. Taxonomy (GTDB): domain Bacteria; phylum Bacillota; class Clostridia; order Lachnospirales; family Lachnospiraceae; genus Coprococcus. Next base: position 1,765 of record JBJEMQ010000193.1, read on the forward strand.
AAGTCTGGAAAGAAATAGATAATACATTTCAGATAGTTGCAGACATTGCAGAATTGAAAGAAGAATTCCCAAGTGATTTTTTAGACTATGTGAAATATAATTCAGAAAATGAAAGCTTTTTGCCATATGAGCTGTTTGAATATATAAGTCTTGACGGGGAGAATGGACAGCCGGATACATATATCAGAGAATTGTTTGATATAAAGCGAAAAATAGATGAGAACAGATGCGATAAATGTTTAGAGGAATTAGATAATCTGAAGGATTATGATGTATACCATCCTTATGAGGATATTGAGCGCTTAAAGGTATATATTAAGGAGCTTGAACAGGAAAAGACGGATAATAAAGAAGAAACAGAGAATAAATGCAGATTCCTGATTGATAAGCTTTCAGAACTTCCGGCTAAGTATACATATGTATATACATATATTGGAGACGCAATGTGGTGTCTTGGGCAAAAGGAGGAAGCCCATACTATATGGGAAAACGTTCTTGAAGAATGTCCGGATGCTTATCGTGCAAAATATTTTGTAGCGAGATATCTGTATGATAAGGGCCTGTGTGAGGAAGCAGGGAAAGTGGTTGAAGAGCTGAGTCAGATAAACAGCTCTGATGAAGCACTTCGGAATCTGTTGATTAAGATAAATGATGTGTTGATAGAAAAATATAAAAAGCAGCTTGAGAACGGAGAAGAAAATGCCGAACATCCGGGACAAGAATTGATGCTGGAGCTTGGCTGGAAGTTATGGCAGAATGAGCATGTTGATGAAGCCATAAGACTTATAGAATCTTTTTCGCCTGATGAGAAATGTGAGTATGGATATAATAATCTGTTTGGAAGGTTATTGTGTCATAATAAAGAATATGAAAGAGCTCTGCCATATCTTCAAAGATGGAAAGAACTTCTATGGAAGCTGGATGATGTTGAGCCGGAGGAAAAGGAAAAAAGGTTAAAGAGACGTCCTCTTGCTTGCTGCTATATGGCAGGTGTTTTAACCGAGCTGGGTGATGCAAAGGAAGCTGAAGAAAATATCAAGCAGGCAATTGAACTGGCGGATACGTTATCAGATAAGCTTCAATATATGCAGCAGTATGCAGGCATTCTTTTGAAATTGAAAAGGTATAATGATGCAGTAGATGTATGCGATGAGATAATAGAAAATGACAATCAATATTATCCGGCATATCTTGTACATCAGGAGGCATGCTTTGAACTGAAAAAAGGGCAGGAGGTCATAGATGATTATTATATGGCTACACGTATAGTGGCTGAGTATTACAGACCATATATGTATGCGGCTTTAGTATATTATTATGCCGGCCAATATCAGGATGGTATAGATGTATTGGACAAAGCAAAGGAATGTAATGTAAATTTTACTCTTAAAATGAAGTTTATTGAAGAACAGCTTTTAAGACATATAGCACAGGAAGAACATGAACGTGACGAGCTGTTTGTAAAATTGGACGACATAGAGGAGCATTTGAAATCTAATGAGCCTGAGGAGTCTGACGAGTCTGATGAAGCCGAGGCCCTTTCTATAGATGAGATATACTGCGAACGGGCATTACTCTATATGGATAATCAGGACTATATTAAGGCATGTATCGAGATTAATAAGGCAATCGGGGAGTGCCATGATAATCCGCGCTACTATCTGATAAAAGGTGATATTCTCTCAGATGATAACAATTACAAAAATGATACCAGGTTTAAAGAGGCAGCTGACAGCTACAAAAGTGCAATAAAGTATGGAATGAATGATAATCCATGGCTTTATTATTCGCTTGGATATTGTTATGAGCGATTAAGGCAGATGGATGAAGCTGTGATATATTACAAAAAGGCTTTAGATATACGGGATACATACGAAAATATATGTGAACGTCTTGTTGACTATTATTTGAAGAAGTATATGAATACACATGATAAGCACTATCTGGATGAAGCAATGAGCTATGCCGACAGAGAAGTAAATGCAGAGGAGAGCTCATACAGTCTGTGGCTTAAAGGCAAGATTTATGAGTATGGACCTGATTTTGATAAAGCCATAGAGATATACAATAAGGCATTGGAGAATGATTCTGAGAATTTCCTGATATGGAATCAGTTGGGAAACTGCTATAGAAGACTCAGGAATTTTGAGCAGGCAATAATATGCTTTGAAAACAGCATAAAGAATCTGAACGGACGCAAACGTCCCCAGCCTTTTACAAATCTGGCCATATGTTATGAGTCTATAGAAGAGTATGAGAAGGCTATTGACTATTATAAGCAGGCTTTGGAATTGTCAGAGTATAAAGAAGGACTGTGGGAGGATATTGGAGATTGTTATCTCTACCTTGAACGTTATGATGATGCAATGGATGCATATTCTAAGGCTGATGCAGATAATATGGATACAAACCATGCAGATTTACTGTTTGCACAGGGGAATTATAAACAGGCAGAGCATATTTATAAGCGGAATGCTTCAAAGGCTTCAGAAGAGAATTGGTGTGACAGATATTGTTCGCTTGGGGATTTCTATATGGAGCGGATGCATAATTATAAAAAAGCATTATTATGTTATAATAAGGCGAAGAATAAAAAATGTTCAATTGACAAGCTTATGCAGATTTATGTATCAATAATAGAGGCATGTTATATATCAGGAAACCATAAAAAAGCGAAACACTATTCGGAACTTGCTTTAGACGCATTTAAGCAGCATTATGATGTTTCGGAAGAAGAGTATCTTGATGCTGCACAATATAGAGCAATAGAGCTTTCAAGATTTGGATGGATTTATATTGGCCTTGATATGCCGCAAAAAGCAGAACAGTATTTTCGCCTGATGGAAGAGGTGCCTTTATGCAGGAATTGTACATATAAAGCATGTTTCGAATCCCGGTTATATATTGGAATTATGTATCTTGTGCAAGGAAAGACTGATGAAGCAAGGAAAGCATTTGAAGAGGCTTTAAGAAGAAATCCTCATAGCCAGACTGTAAAACAGATGCTTAAAGAAGTGAATAAATAATGTTCAGGTGACAGACTGTGTTGCCATAGAAAAAATATATAGTAATGGAGAAACAGAAATGATAGTAGGAATTGATTTGGGAACTACAAATAGTTTAGTAGCATATTATACAGATGATGGACCAAAGCTTATTCCAAATCGCTTTGGCAAGAACCTTACACCTTCTGTAGTCAGTATGGATGAGAATGAACAGATATATGTAGGCGAAACAGCCGTAGAACGTAATCTGTTATATCCGGGCAGTGCTGCCAGTGTATTTAAAAGAGATATGGGCAGCAATAAGAAATATAAGCTTCAGCAGAAGGAATTTACGGCAGAGGAATTGTCATCATTTGTCCTGAGGTCACTTAAAGAGGATGCGGAGAAGTATCTTGGAGAAGAAGTTACTGAGGCGGTTATAAGTGTACCTGCATATTTTAATGATGCAAGAAGAAGGGCAACCAAGATGGCAGGCGAACTTGCCGGATTAAAGGTTGAACGAATAATCAGCGAGCCTACAGCTGCAGCAATTGCATATGGCTTGTATCAGAATAGGGAACATTCCAGATACCTTGTATTTGACCTTGGCGGTGGTACATTTGATGTGTCTATTCTGGAGTTATTTGACAATATATTAGAAGTCAGGGCTGTAGCAGGTGATAATTTTCTTGGTGGTGAGGATTTTACCCATGTTATCGAGAATTTGTTTTTTGAAGCATATCCTGAATTGGACAGGCTGTCTATGGACAGTAAAACCATAAATCATATTCATAAACAGGCGGAGCGGATGAAAAAGAGCTTTACTGATGAAAAAAATGCATCTATGACATGTACCATAGGTGATAAGTCGTATGAGTATAAGCTTTCAATTACGCAATATGAAGACGCCTGCAGCGAGTTGTTTGATAAGATACGTCAGCCTGTAAAGAGAAGTCTGTCAGATGCGCATATACGTCTTTCTGATATTGACAAGGTGGTTTTGGTAGGTGGTGCAACTAAGAGCCCTGTTGTAAGACGTTTTGTCAGCAAATTGTTCAGGAGTATACCTGATACAAATATCAATCCTGATGAGGCTGTTGCCATGGGCGCAGCAATACAGGCAGCTATGAAGGAGAGGAGAGACTCCATCAAAGAGGTTATACTTACTGATGTGTGTCCATTTACATTAGGTACGGAAGTTGTAAGGGAATGGGAGGAAGGATATTTTGAAAATGGTATATTCTGCCCTATTATTGACAGAAATACAGTTATTCCTACAAGCCGTACCGAGAGGGTATATACGGCACATGATAATCAGAAGAAATTGCGTGTAAATGTTCTTCAGGGCGAGAGTCGCTTTGCAGCCAACAATTTATCACTTGGAGAAATACTGGTGGATGTTCCTGCAAAGAAAGCCGGAGAAGAAGCGATAGATATAACATATACCTATGATGTTAACTCTATACTTGAGGTTGAGGTAAAGGTTGTGTCAACAGATGAGGTTGTAAAACGTGTCTTTAAGGGCAGAGATGTTGATATGTCTGAGGAAGAGATAAAAGCAAGATTTGAAGAGCTTTCATATCTTAAGATTCATCCAAGAGACAGAGAAGAAAATAAGTATCTTTTGTATCTTGGAGAACGTGTATATGAAGAAAGTCTTGGGGATATGCGTTCCATAATAGAGCAGGAACTCCACAAATATGAAAAAGCACTTGATACATATGACAATGGCAAGATAGAACAGGCAAAGCAGGAGTTTAAAAAGTTTCTGGAATCTATTGATGAGATTTAAAAATGACTATGGGGGACAAATATGTTGCATAAGCGGAAAGGGATAAGTAAATATTGGAGATTTATTATTATTTACTTTGGAGTAATACTTTTTTTAAATGTTATGGCCAGATGGCAGGCATTTTGTGATTTTTATGTAGAGCATATATTTGGCATATGGGTTGGAACATATGGAAGGTTTACTGGCTTATTTCCATTTTCTGTAGGCGAGATATTGATTATGCTTGGGGTTGTGATTGTACTTGCTGCAATTATCTTCGCAATATGTTTGATTTTTCTTAGAAAAAAAGAAAAATATAAACATTTTTGTTTTACATATTTCAAAAGCCTGCTTGTTATTTTGTTGTCTGTGATACTTGTACTAACACTGAATTGTACCATGTTGTATAATTGTACCAGACTTGAAGTATATGGAGTTGATGGCAAGGAAGCTTCTTCGGAAGAAACAGATATAAATAATCTGGTTGCACTTAGAAATTATATAGTGAATAAGTGTAATGAGCTGGCTGTTGTTGTAGAACGTGATGATAATGGAGAGATAATATATTCTGTAGATTTACATGAGGAATTGTCAGAATCGTTTGTAAAACTATCAGGTCAGTATCCGAGATTGGCGGGATATTGTCCAAAAGCAAAACCTATTATGAGTTCATACTTTATGTATCAGGCTAATTTGCTTGGTGTCTACTTCCCTTTTTCATTGGAGGCAAATTATAATAAATATCTTTCGAGCTCATACAAGGCATCTATTATGGCTCATGAATTGTCTCATCTAAAGGGATATATTTATGAAGATGAAGCAAATTTTATTGCTTTTCTGGCATGTATAGAAAGTGATGATCCTGCAGTACAATATTCCGGATATCTGTCTGTACTTGATTACATAGAGTTTGATGCATATGATGCTGTTTATGATGCATATGGCCAGACTGATTTTTTTGATGCAGCATATGAAAAGGCATTTATGGGTATCGAACCGTCTGAGCGGGTAATGGGTGATAATGTGTGTATGGCAATGGAGGCTATGGAGACATTATTGGAGGAAACTCCGATTATTGATACGGAGATAGTAAGTAATGCAAGTGAGGTATTTACTGAGTCATATCTTGATTATTATGGGGCAGAAGCAAATTATGATGAAGTAACTCTTTTGATGCTCAAGTATTATGAAGGTATATTATATTAAGGGTATGAATGGAGTGAGTGTCAGATTGAAGCTGGAAGTGATGCTCTTGCAGATATTAATGATGCAGAGAATGGTTATAGCTATAGCTGTGAAATCAGAGCTGAGATTGAGACAGGTTTATATGGAATGTATGGCAGTCTGTTGTTCCTTGGACTGATACTTGGAATAGTATTTATGTTTGCCACAGTTTTGATTATTTATTATAAACAGATATCGGAAGGATATGAGGACAGAGTACGTTTTCAGATTATGCGAAGCATAGGCATGAGCCATAGTGAAGTTAAAAGCTCGATTAGAAGTCAGATACTAATTGTATTCTTTTTGCCGATTGCTTTTGCAGCAGTACATGTAGCGGTGGCATTTCCTATAATCAGAAGACTGCTTTTTATTTTGGAGCTTACTCAGACATGGCTTTTCCTTGTATGTACTATTGTAGTATTTTTTGCTTTTACAGTATTGTATGTTGTGATATATTCTCTCACAGCAAGAACATATTATAAAATTGTCAGTTGAGTATTATATGATAAATATCCTGCGGAGAGTTACATGGATTCGGAGATGTGCTGTGTCAGAACAGCAGCTTTGAATCCGATGACAACTCCCGCAGTGTTTGATTTGAAAGAGTATGTTTAATAGTAGTTAATTTGGTTTAGCTTTTTTCAAAGTGGGCTTTTGTCTGTCAGGTGTGAGCAGATAGGCAAAAAACAAAAATATTATTATCATGGACAGACATGTCAGAATTATACCTGATACGGATGCATTACAAAATTCCTCTGAGCTGCCATAGTAAAATGCAAAGCAGTAAAAAGCCGGTATGGCAGCAAATATATATTTAATCCATGAAATATAAAATAATTCATTTGCTTCATCCTGTATATCACTCAGCCAGATAGAAACTATAATAAGTACAATAGCAATACAGCCATAAATTGTACTGACTATTGCAAAATTATCTAAATGACTAATGTAATAGACACCTGTCTTGAAGTTATATGTAAATTCAACAGGTGAAAATTGCCTGTTGGCAAGCTGATAGCCGTATTCTTCAAATATGGTAGCAAGAGTAGCATAAGCTGCAATTGAAAAAAATGTTTTCGCCCATCCGATTACAACAACAGTAGATACCACATAATATATTGATGCAATGCAAACTAAATATAATATGGACACAATATAATTGGTGATAAATGAATAATATATTTCCT
>JBJEMQ010000194.1:0-8871 GCA_051879755.1 Coprococcus sp.
ATTCTGTTGTAACCATAATCTCAGCAGATACAAATGGTTCTTCCATGTATTCAATGGAAGAAGGATCCGGTAGGTTAGACGGATTAGTAAGCTCAATCATCTTTCCATCTGTTGTATGCACTCTGTACACAACACCGGGTGCTGTAGTAACTAAATCCAGATTAAATTCCCGTTCGAGTCTCTCCTGTATAATCTCAAGATGAAGCAGTCCAAGGAATCCGCATCTGAAACCAAAGCCCAACGCAATGGAAGTTTCCGGTTCAAAGCTTAAAGATGCATCATTAAGCTGAAGCTTCTCTAAAGCATCACGCAAATCCGGATATTTCGCACCATCAGCAGGATACATACCACAATAAACCATAGGCTGGGCTTTTTTATATCCCGGAAGTGCTTCTGCACATGGATTATTGAAATCTGTAACTGTATCTCCTACCGTAGTATCCTTTACGTTCTTAAGGCTTGCCGTTATATAACCTACCATTCCTGCTGACAGCTCGTCACATGGTACAAAGCGGCCGGCACCAAATATACCCACCTCAACTACATCAGCTACAGCCCCTGTTGCCATCATCTGTATGCTTGTTCCTTTTCTGACCGATCCGTCAAACAAACGGCAGAATATAATAACTCCCTTATAGGAATCATATAAACTGTCAAATATCAGTGCTTTAAGCGGCGCATCCGGATTTCCTTTTGGAGCAGGTATCTTCGTTACTATCTGTTCTAACACTTCTTCTATATTAATACCATTTTTTGCAGATATCCTGGGTGCATCCTGCGCTTCTATTCCTATAACGTCCTCAATTTCATTAACTACACGTTCAGGGTCAGCCGAAGGCAGATCTATCTTATTTATAACCGGCATGACATCCAGATTATGGTCTATTGCAAGATAGACATTTGCCAGAGTCTGTGCTTCTATACCCTGTGCTGCATCTACTACAAGAATTGCACCTTCACAGGCAGCAAGACTTCTTGAAACCTCATAATTAAAATCCACATGACCCGGTGTATCAATCAGATTAAATATATACTCCTGGCCATCATTTGCAGTATATATAATTCGTACACACTGTGCTTTAATTGTAATTCCACGTTCTCTTTCAAGATCCATATTGTCAAGCACCTGATTCTGCATTTCCCTGCTGGTAAGCAGTCCTGTTTTCTCTATAATTCTGTCAGCCAGAGTTGATTTGCCATGATCTATATGTGCTATTATACAAAAGTTTCTTATCTTAGTTTGATCTAAATGAGCCATTATTTCACATCCTTATATTCGTATCATAGGTTCAAACGCCATTAATTCAAAAGTATATCACAATATCATTTCCCACTCAAGACTTTATATAGAATTGCTGCTAAAGGTTCCATCGCATTTCTTGCTTCCTCGACTGTATTTGTCTGCCCACCAAGTTCTACAAGCAAAGCTCTGTCAGCAAGGTCCAGATTATATCTGTATCCTCTTATATATATACGTCTCATCAGATTTTCATAATTTGCCGCAGCCGTAAGATACAGTTGTAATGAAAAAGCCAGATTATTTATTTTGTGGGAATTAGGCAGATATTCTATATCTCCATTCTGATTCAACCGGCTCATCCCATTTAGAAACATAAGCCGGGCAGTTGGTTTTCCATTAATATCTGTTACAAGGCGTGTATCTTCAGATACTCCATCCCTGTGAAGATCTATAACTACTTCAATACTTGGGTATTTATCTAGTATCTCTATTACGCCTTCTCTTGCATAATCATATGCTGCGCTTCTGTCTAAGGTTCCATTCACTATGTCATAAGCGGAATCATCATGATACACCTTAACACCATATTGTTCCTCCAGAAGCTCAGCCAGATAATCTCCCATACCTACAACAGTATCAGACCTTTTTCCACTTTCCGAATCTGCGAAAGCCTCTGTACTATGAGTGTGATATATGAGAATTTTATAATCCTCACTGTCAGTATCTATGGTCAGATCTACTTCTGTAAGCTTTACTCCATTTAATTCTTCAGGCAGAATATTTGTAGAACTGTCTACTATATAATAGCTGGCTTTAAGAAGATCATAATCAGATAGTATCTCCTGTTTGTAGGATGTACAGCTCGCCATAGCTGCAATATATTTGTCCTGAGTCTCACTATTTTTAGTTTTATCTGTTTCTTCCTCTCCGCCTTTTTTTTCATTTTTTATGATAGAATCAGCCGACTTAATTTGTTCAGCATTACCCAATTTTTCTTTATCTGTTTCTTCATCTACATATTGCAGATTCTCAGCACACTCTGCGAGGCAATAATCGTACACTTTCTTATCCCACATTTTTCCTTCAGCATATAATTCATCCTCATATGTTTCTGCGTATTCACCGTAATACTCATCTTCTTTGATTACATAATTTCCATATTCATCAGAAGGGACTGCATATATAAGCTTGTATAGCATCTGCTGAAATATATGCCATAGATTTTTTTCACATTTTACAAACCACAGTGCAAAAATTATGGCAATCCATATCACAAGATAATTAAGTTTTCTTTTAATTTTTGATTTTGCCATATTATTGTCATTTTTTACTATATCTTTATTCATATAGTAGTATATGAAACTTATTTCTGATTAATGCTATTTATTGCTTCAGATATAGTGAAACTTATCCTTTTTACAAGTTCATCTATATTTTTTGGTGTGACAAACATATCTACAAGTTCAGGTTCTACCAGACTGCATGCCAGATGATACCTCTGTTCATCAGTAAATTCTTTCATAATACTTTTTCCATAGTTCTGGTTAAATGCGTCAGCAATTATATCCATAGAATCATCTACAAGTGATGGTACTGATATAACAGTTGGAACACCTATAGCAATAACCTGTATCCCCATATTCTTACTTGTTATTGCTTTACGATTATTTCCCACACCTGAGCCGGGACTTATGCCTGTATCTGTAAGCTGTATTGTCTTATTCAGACGTTTACTGCTTCTCGCCGCAAGTGCATCTATTACAATTAATGTGTCTACATCTATTTTATGACATATACCTTTTAGTATCTCTACAGTTTCTATTCCCGTCTGTGCCATCACTCCCGGACATATGGCACTTACAACTATCTTATTATTTAACCCATCTTCTTTTTCCGATGACTCTGTAAGATGCCTTGTAACATATAAATTATCTATAACAAGCGGGCCAAGACTATCAGGTGTAACACTTCGATTTCCCAGACCGGCAACAAGCACAGAGCGAGCATCGCCCAGAAGGCTTTTTATTCTTGAAGTAAGCTCTTTCATCAATGGTTCATGAATACCCTCATCATATTCATTCAAAGACTCACATTCTATAGTAATATATGTTCCTATATCTTTCCCCAGATTTGATGCCCCTGTTTCATTAACCACGTCTATGATAGTAGTTCTTATGCTTTTATCATCATTTAAAATAGTCTTTATCTTAACTCCCTCTATCTTACTGTCATGCTCATAATTCTCCCTTAGTTCTATAGCAAGGTCTGTTCTTATATTTCTGTTCATACATACCTCCGATTACATAAATATATTTATATATATGATACCGGGATTCAAAAAGAATTTTAAATCCCGGTATCATATTATCTATATATTAATATTCCCATAATATTCATATAGTATGTATAACAGTCTCCCCAACGTCCAAAGCCTATAGAATTGCCCCCGGACATTTTTACAAAATTATAATACAGTAATATCTCACATTACTTTCTTCAATATACGGTTTATAACTTCCGGATAACCGCAGATTTTCATAACCGGCGGATTCCATTCAAGGGATGCCGTCTGATAAAAACATGTAGATACTCCTACTTCTATACCGCCTTCCATTTCTGAACTTCTGACTATTCTCGGAAATTTCTTTTTATCCTTTACCAGATCCCAACAGTCTTTTTTTATAGTAAAATCAACCACAGGATAACCACCGGCATATCCGACCAGTTTTGCATCCTCTATATATGACAGTTCCTCCCTCCAATATTCTATTGCAGCTTCAATTGAATCAAACATCTTCTTATCTCCTTATAATTTTCAACTGTAAATATGTCATATTCCTAAATATTTATTAACGTAAAAAAACTACTTTGACGTGAGTATAATCTCACATCCGATTACAAATGCTCAGCTTAGATTGCATAATCTCAGCTGCTCATTTCAATATTCAGCATTATATCAAAATTACATTTGGTTTACCATAAAAAATGTTACCAATCTTAAAAAATGTGAATTTTCAAATACATATTATTTTTTACTTTATTATTATTTGCATATTTGTTATAATAGTTTGAATTGTAAGCAGATAACAATATACTTATATATAACAAGGAGGATTATCCATGGATTTTAGCAAAAAGGGAGTTCAAAAGACTCAGCGAGAGCTTGTGTCCAAAGAGCCCCGAACAAAACGAAAATTATCTGTATCTGTTTTTAAAGCAATACTGGTAATTATTCTGGCACTGGTTGTTCTGCTTGTTGGTGCAGGTTTTGGTGCAATTAAGGGTATCCTTGATGATACACCTAATGTAAATGCCGATTCCCTTATACCGACAGGTTATAAGACAACGCTGTATACTCAGGATGGTAAAGAGGTTACAACACTTGCCAACTTTGATTCAAACAGAGAATATGTATATTATAATGATATACCGTCTGACCTTGTAAATGCATTTATTGCAATTGAGGATGAACGTTTCTGGGAACATAACGGCATAGATGTAAGAGGTATTGCCCGAGCATTTGTACAGGGAATAAAATCCCGTGAATTTGACCAGGGTGCCAGTACTCTTACACAGCAGCTTATTAAAAATAACATTTATAATGTTGGTCTCAACGAAACAACTTTCCTTGACAGGCTTGAGAGAAAGATTCAGGAACAGTTTCTTGCCATTGAAATGGAAAAGCAGTTGAGTAAGGAATCAATCGTTGAGTATTACTTAAATACAATTTATCTGGCTCAGGGATGTTCCGGTGTAGAGACTGCTGCAGAATATTATTTTAACAAATCACTTGACAAGCTTACAATTTCTGAGTGTTCTGTACTTGCTGCCATACCACAGAACCCTTCACAATATGACCCTGTTGTATACCCTGAAAGCAATGCCCAGCGTAGGCTTGATGTCCTTGAAAAAATGCTTAAGCAGGAATATATTACACAGGCTCAATACGATGAAGCATTGGCAGATGACGTTTATGATCGTATTACTGACCTTGCATCCAAGCGAGAGGACAGTCCAAAAAATGTAAACTCATATTATACAGATGAAGTCATAAACCAGCTTCAGGATGATCTCGCAGCACTTGGCTATTCAGATGATGAGGTGAATAATCTTATATGGTCAGGTGGTCTTAAGGTTGTTATATGCCAGGACGAAGAGATACAGGATATATGTGATACCGTATTAAATGATACTGACAATTACCCATCGCCTGTCTATCAGCTGCAATATGAGCTTACACTTGTAGATGAAAATAATTCTCAGACCAACTATAGTACCAATATGCTGGAGGAATGGTTTGAAGAAGTTAAAGGCGAAACAAATTACAAACCATTATATTACAGTGAAGAAGATGCACGTGCTGCTGCAGATGAATTTAAAGAAGCAATGATAGCGGAAACAGGTGATACCGAACTTCTTGAATCTTTCAAAACTGTTGTACAGCCACAGATTTCATTTACTGTTATGGACCAGGAAACAGGTCAGGTAAAAGCAATTGTCGGTGGTCGTGGTGAGAAAACCGAAAATCGTTCATTTAACAGAGCTTCAGAGGCAACAAGACAGCCGGGTTCAACATTTAAAGTACTGGCAGCTTTTCTTCCTGCTATGGACGGCGCCGGAATGAGCCTTGCAACAACATATGACGATGCACCTTATTTCTACGAAAATGGAAATCAGGTATTTAACTGGTATGGCGGATATCGTGGTCCTAGCACTATAAGAGATGCAATCCGTGATTCCATGAATATTATAGCTGTTAAAACTATTACAGATGCTACACCTCAGCTTGCATATGAATATTTACTTAAGCTTGGGTTTACTACACTTGTTGAAAGACATACAAGTTCAGATGGACTTATTGAATCAGATATCAATCAGTCCATGTCACTTGGTGGTCTTACAAACGGTGTAACAAATCTGGAAATAACAGCAGCATATGCAACTATCGCAAATGAAGGAAACTATATAAAGCCTATATTCTATACAGAAGTATATGACCATGAGGGTAACCTTATAATAGACAATCGCAAGCCTGAAGAAACCCAGGTTATATCTCCACAGAATGCATGGCTTCTCACAAATGCAATGCGTGATGTTGTTACTTCCGGTACAGGTACTCCTGCTGCTTCAGCATATGGTATGTATACCGTTGGTAAAACAGGTACAACATCAAGTAATTATGATGCATGGTTCTGCGGATACAATCCATATTACACTGCTTCTATCTGGATTGGCTATGACCTTAATACAACTTATGATCCGGGAAGCCTTAAGATGTGGCTATGGCGTGAAATTATGGATGGCATAACAGAAGCAAAGGGACTTGATACATCAAAAACTTTTGAGATGCCTGATGGAATTGTAGTTGCAACTGTATGTAATGATACAGGTCTCCTTCCTACAGGAGGATGTACTGCTACACATTCAGAATATTTTGCAGAAGGTACTGTTCCGACAGAATATTGTCATGGTGTAACAAGAATAACTATCTGTGATGAATCTCATAAGAAAGCGACATCAAAATGTCCTCATACAACAACATATACTTATGTAGTTGGTGACGACGGACAGATTGTTATTCAAGGTGCCAAATTCACATATAGTCAGAATATTTTAAATGAGGAATGTGACCTCCACCCTGAAGAAGATGAGTCTTCAGAGGATTCAGAGGATAAAGGAAACAATTTCACTATTACAGCTTCTGTAAATGGTGATGGTGGTTCTATTTCTCCTAGCACAACTATAAAGAAGGGTGGTTCAGCAACATTCTATATAACAGCAAGTCCGGGATACTCAATAGGTGATGTTGTTGTAGATGGACAGTCTGTAGGTGCCGTATCAAGTTACAAGTTCTCGAAAGTTAAGGCTGACCATACGATAAGCGTTACTTTTATCAAAAATGAAGAGCCAACAACAGAACCACCAACTGAGCCACCGACAGAGCCTTCAACGGAGCCGCCGACAGAGCCACCGACAGAACCGCCGACAGAGCCTTCAACGGAACCGCCGACAGAACCGCCGACAGAGCCTTCGACAGATCCTTCATCATCAGAGGATCCAAGCTCACAGGATTCAGGCACCGGCAATTAATTACAAATCTATAATACAGAAAAACTGACGCACTCAGTTTTTCTTATATACCGTGGTAATCGAAAAGACCATTGCAGGAGAATAAATCTCTATTATTGCAATGGTCTTTTCCTATTCCATGGAAATTTATATATAAAAAAGTATATACTTTACTTTGTCATTTTCGGTTTAAATATAAGTGATGCCAGATATGAAAATATAAGTGCTGCCGAACTTCCTATTGCAGCCATCTTAAAACCACCTCTGAATAACCCAATAAATCCATCTTCATCTACAGCTTCTTTAATACCTTTCCAAAGGTTATATCCAAAACCGGTAAGCGGAACAGCCGCCCCGCATTCACTGAACTTAAGAAGAGGCTCATATAATCCCACTGCCCCAAGTACAACACCGGTACATACGAGTATTACCATTATTCTACCCGGAAGAAGCTTTGTCTTATCCATAAGAATCTGTGCTAATACACATATGATTCCTCCAATTATAAATGCTTTTACATAATCCATATATTTACCTTCTTTCTATCATTACTGCATGAGCTATACCCGGTATATTCTGTCCCTCATTGTAGCTTACGGTAGAAAGCAAGGCTCCTGTCGGAACAAAAAGAACCCTCTTCCATGTCTCATCCTTTAACTGCCGCATAATGTATCCTGCCAACGTAATAGCTGAGCAACCGCATCCTGAACCACCGGAATGTGTATCCTGTTCTTCGTTATAATAAATTTCTATCCCACAATCTATGTGCTGCTTTGCTATATCAATGCCATTTGCTGCTAACAGTTCTATTACTATTTTCTTTCCTATCTTACCCAAATCTCCTGTTATTATCCTATCATAATACGTGGGTTTAATTTTAAAATCATTGAGATTCTGATATATTACATCAGCTGCTGCCGGTGCCATGCATGCACCCATATTAAATGAATCCTTTATACCATAATCAACTATTCTTCCTGTTGTTATTCCTGTTATGCATATATCACAGTCGCCATCTTTTTTTTCACTTGAAACAACAAATGCTCCACTTCCTGTTACCGTCCATGTAGCAGAAAGCGGTCTTTGATTTCCATATTCCAAAGGAAACCGAAACTGTTTTTCTGCACTTCCATAATGACTTGATGTAGCCGCAACTACACAATCGGCATAACCGGCAGCTACCGTCATTGATGCAAGCGAAAGGCTTTCGCCACATGTAGAGCATGCGCCATACAGACCAAATGTTGGAATATCCATATCCTTTATACCAAATGTAGAAGCAATCAGCTGTCCAAGTAAATCTCCGGCAAATATATATCGTATATCTTCCTTATTCTTTCCTGCTTTCTTTATCGCCAGAGTTACAGCCTGACGAACCATCTCACTTTCGCCTTCTTCCCATGATGCTTTTCCAAAGGTAGGGTCTTCTGACAGCACATCAAAATATTTTGCAAGAGGACCTTCTGATTCTTTAGGTCCGCATACGGAGGCTTCTCCTATAATATAAGGTGGTTTTTCAAATCTGATACTTTGTTTTCCTACTTTTTCGTTCATACCATTCC
>JBJEMQ010000195.1:0-8862 GCA_051879755.1 Coprococcus sp.
CGTCTCGATATGAGGTTCAAGCTCCTCAACTACATACACCTTATCAACTCTTGAACAAAAGTCCTCTATAAGTTTTCTTGGCAGTGGATTGACCATACCAAGCTTAAGTACTGATGCATCAGGCATAGCTTCTTTCACATACTGGTAAGGAATACCACTTGTAATTACACCTATGCTTGTATCATTCATCTCTATTCTGTTTATAGGCATATCTGCACCATCTGCCGCCATCTGATTAAGACGCTTCTCGACAAATACATGACGTGGAATTGCATTTCCCGGCATCATAACCATCTTCTTTATATCTCTTTCATATGGCTTATCTTCTATCTCCTGCCTGTCAAACAATTCAACAACGCCCTGAGAATGTGCCAGTCTTGTAGTTGTTCGTATCATAATCGGAGTATCATACTTCTCGCTCATTTCGAATGCATACTTGGTAAATTCCTTTGCCTCCATGCTGTCTGATGGTTCAAATACAGGTATCATGGCTGTTCTTCCTACAAGTCTGGAATCCTGCTCATTCTGTGATGAATACATACCCGGATCATCTGCTGCCACCAGCACCATACCACCCTTTACACCTGTGTAAGCCGCTGTAAATAACGGGTCTGAAGCTACATTTACTCCTACATGTTTCATAGAAACTACAGATCTCACTCCTGCAAATGAAGCACCTATTGCAACTTCTGTTGCAACCTTTTCATTTGGAGACCATTCTGAATATATCTCCTTATACTGAACCATATTCTCACTTATCTCTGTACTTGGTGTACCCGGATATGCTGCTGATACTTTTACGCCGGCCTCATAACAGCCTCTTGCTATAGCAGCATTTCCAAGCATTATCTTCTTTTCGCCCATTTTCTCAAATTCCTTCCTGTTTTTACATTCTAAAATGTTATTATACAAGAATTCTCAATAAATGAAAAGTACTTTTCCTTATTCCCCTATATTACTCTATATCATTCATAGTTCCGATAAAAACAGGCTGATAGTCATTACAATCTATAATCATATATATAAATGGTCTGTCCAAAATTACATCCTTTATAATTTCAGGTTGGGCTGCCGTCTCACATTTGCTGACCTCTACCACCGTAGCCGCCCCTGCTTTTGTTCCCTTTTCATCTAACTTGAGCTTTGTCTTATGAATAACTGAACTGATGACTATGTTTTCTGTAGGATTATCAAGTGTTCCCATTCCTGAAAAATCTGCTTTATATACCGAAAAAGCATCTATGACTCCAAGATTTTGTAACACCTCACTTAATTCCACATCATACTCCGCATCAAATTTTGGTATAGCGGCATTTACCGTTTCATCTTTACTTTCAGTAATAAGTTTACGTAACTTATCACCATCAAGGCCATCTATATATTCCTCAAGTGTTATATTTTCATCAGGAAGTATTGCAGCAAAAGCATAATTATCATTTGCATACGGCTTGATAAATCCACTTGCATTTGTATCTTCAATATACGAATATTCTTTTGAATACATCATCTGAACATCCCTGCATTCTCCCTTGCTGTTTGTAAAGCTTCCGTCGTCAATATTATTTTCTTTATATATCTTCGCCCATTCACCTTCAAAAGACAGCGCATTTACAAGATACATAATTGAATCATCAGGCATTTTTTCTATTATCTCAGGTATCATATCATCTGTATGCTCAGATACCCAGTTATTTATTTTATCCTTCGTATCATCATTAAACTCTGCTTCATACATCTCCGCATCATACCAGTTTTTATTTGTCTGCAGGAAATCCTTATCTGCATTAAATCCTCTGTTACTTGCATACCAGATTGAATTTGCCATTAAAAGTTTTCCTTTTTCTTCTACAGCCAGCCCTGACATATATTTATACAGATATGCATTTAATTCATCTGTATTCATACCAAACAATTCTTCAAGCTGTGTCTTTGTCTCTCCCTCAGCCCCATTTGCGGTCATGGCAAGAGCATATATGACAGAAACAGGTGATACCAGAACATTTTTGTCTTCACTCACCGACTCCTTAAACAAATCTACAGCAAATCCGGTCATAGCTACAGACCTTTCTTCGTCTGACATACCATTAATCTCATTTACATCCGGTGTTTCTCTTGTTATATTTGCCATAAGATTATATTCTGCTGTTTTTTCAGATTTGCCACATCCCGCCAGACTACCTGCCAGCATAGAGCCTATCAGCAATCCTGTTATTACTTTTCTATACTTCTTCATAAAAAACCTCCATATTATATGCGTATACTTTATCTTTATCATAAATATATACGAACAACATGAAGGTTTTTATGGCAGATATTTTTTATTTTTCTTCTTTTCCCGTACCTGAATCACCAAAAAACGTATACACGTCTTTTTCTTCTGTTTGCTTAATTATCCCTGACAATTCCATACCATTACTGTATTCACTTAATGTTTCATCAGTTTCATCAATAATTATATATATTTCCCGGTCAGCTTCCAGCGAAAATTCATTATCATCAATATATAATATACGACATAACACTTTGCCATTTTCTATATCAACTATTTTTATCTTTGCATTTATACCATCCGATACATTCTGTGATGTAGTACCATATTCTACATCATACGTTTTTTCTAAAGCCTCTGAAGCATTACTATAACTATCTGTCTGCATATCATTTTCTTCTTCAACATTTCCTACTCCGTTGGCCTTATCTGCATAATATTTATTTTCATTATTTATTTTTGTACTACTATCCTGTTCAACATAAGAGACATTTCCATTCACATCTTCTTTTATATTTCCATTTAATATAGGTGCTGCTATTAAAGTAATCATAACAAGAGCTGCAATTCCAATACCGACGCCTATAAGTTTTCCTGTTATTTTCTTCTTTTTATTATTAGTTGAAATTGGCATTACATTATCATCTGAAGTGTCAAGTCCTGCTTCTATCTTCGCCCATATACCATCGGTGTCAATGTCAATATTATCAAGATATTCATTTATTATTTCTTCTTCTGTCATTTCATTTCCGTTTTTTTCTTTATCTAATCCCATTTCTGACACCTCCTTAATTTTTTTATTGCGCTATTATATAACCAGCTTATAGTCCCTTGCGGTTTTTCCAGCAAATCTGATATATCCTTAAAGGTGAAACCTCCAATTACTTTCAAATCAAGTACCTGACGCTCCTCCGGTTTCAAGTTTTGCATCACCTGCTTCATGGTACATTTAAGTACAGCCTGTTCTGCAATATCTTCATCTACAGGTTCATTCTCCATAAATTCATCCACTACAATTTCTCTATCGAGTTTGCGTATCCTGTCTATTGCCATATTTTTTGCTACAGTAACAAGCCATTTCTTATGTCCGTTTCCAGGCTTGTATTTTTCTGCTATATTACATAATTTAATAAAAAATTCGGATGTAATATCCTCTGCCTCTTCACGGCTTTTTATTGTATCATATATTACTGCATAAACAAGTTTCACATATTCCTCATATATATGCTTTAAAACATCTCTGTCCCCACTTGCCATAGCAGACATATATTTATCAAACTCTTTGTCTGTCATAGTTTATCCCTTCTATTTGAATATACGTTTATAATTTACTTTTTTATTGAAAAAAATAGAAAAGTTGATTGCAAAGTTGATTGCAAACATAAACATAACTATTCTTTTTTTATGCATGTAAGCAGTTCCATAACATACGTTTTTTTTATTTCTTCAAACAAAAAATTCCATGTTAAATATATGCTGTCAGTTATTTCCATATCAAAATCCCTGTGAACAGATATATCATACGCAAGCTGCTTTGCACCTTCTATAAGATGAATTTGCTCTATAATTTCTTTTTTCCCATCCTTAAGACCGGATATAACCTCCTGAGCCATTTCTTCATCTCCGTAAACAGCCAATAGCTCATAACCATATACTACGCTTCTTGATGTCACATGATACAGAAGATTATTCATGCGTTCCACTGCCGCAGCATTTAAAGCCGCTATGCATTTTTCTATATTAATAAGTTCCTGCTCATCATAATTATTACGATATGCATATAAAATTGCAGCCAGTCTGGAATTAAGCTGGCTATGCACGCCTATCGCTATGCTTATATCTGCTATAAAACCATCTGTGACTTCAATTTTTCCTGTATTTTGCTCTCCAATTGCTTCAAGATGACTGATTACAAGCTCCTCATCTGCCCCATCTGCAAGTAATGCCTCATACATCATATAGTCATCATCATCTATATGCCAAAAAGGTACATCAGCTAAAACTATATCATCACCTAAATTGTATCGCTTTTTTGCATTTTCAAGTGCGTCTCTATTTCTGTCTACCAAAATCAGTTGGCATATTTCTGCCAGTCTTGAAAGATCTATATCATTTGACTCTCCGGCACCCCATATACATATAACAGGTCTTTCAGACTGCATATTTTTTATCTCTTTTACAATATAATCAGTAACTTTATTACGATATCTGCTCCAGCCCTCATATGCCCCTTTTATCTCCTCTGAACTGATTAGTTTTTCATATACACCGTTATTCATTTAATCTGCTTTCTCTTTCTTTTGATTAATAGTAGCATTTCAGCAGCAATTACTCTCTAATGCAGATATTTATTACCTGCTGATGTTTAATAATTATTTACAAATCGCTGTACAATTTTTTCTAAATTTTAATATACCATATATGTATTTATATTGTATAATAAAATAAATTATTTTTCACAAAATAGGAATTAGTTCCGGATAAAAGGAGTTCCCCATGGATAAAATACAGGAAAAAAAAGAAATATCAGGCTATATGGATGCATTGCTGTATCCTGAACAGAATCCCTTTCAGGCTGAGATGGCCAAATTTGAAGAACTTATGATGATGTATAATTGTGCCATCAAGGAGGTTCAGACAAAACTTGAGGTATTGAATACAGATTTCAGCGTACGCTACAAACGAAACCCTATTGAATTTATAACTTCAAGACTCAAACGGCCTGCAAGTATTGCTGCAAAGCTCAAGTCAAGAAATATTCCTATATCTGTAAAGGCAATAAAGGACAATCTCAATGATGCTGCCGGCATAAGGGTTATCTGCTCTTTTTTAGATGATATATATGCAGTTGCAGAACGTCTTGTAAGACAGGATGACATCACACTCATTGATGCCAAAGATTATATAATTCATCCCAAGCCAAATGGTTATAGAAGTCTTCACCTTATAATAGAGATACCTGTTTTCTTCGCTGACCATACCAGAAATATGCGCGTAGAAGTACAGATAAGAACTATCGCAATGGATTTCTGGGCAAGTCTTGACCACCAGTTAAAATACAAGCAGGATCTTGAAAATCCTGAAGAAATAACAGCAGCACTAAAAAAATGTGCTGATACCATAGCACAGACTGACCTTGATATGCAGTCTATCAAGAACAGTATATATGGTGAGGAAAAACAGCCATTAAAGAAATTCGAAGACAGCCTGTAATGTTTTTTAATATTTTTGAACGGAGAGATTATTGTGAGCAAAGAAGAATTAGTTGTACAAAAACTTATAGATAAGGGGTATCATATCAGTTGCGCAGAAAGCTGCACAGGAGGTATGCTGACAAGCCGTATTGTAAATGTTCCAAATGCATCCCTGGTGCTTGATGCCAGTGTAGTCACATATGCAAATGAAGCAAAAATAAAATATCTGAATGTTAATCCGGCTACTATAGATTCCTATGGAGTAGTCAGCGAACAAACTGCCGGTGAAATGGCTCGTGGAATTGCTTCAGCAAATGGAGCCCAGGTTGGTGTTGGAATATCAGGTATAGCAGGTCCCACAGGTGGTACATCGGACAAACCGGTTGGTATGGTATGCTTTGGAATATGCATATGTGAAAAAACATTAACTTTTACTATGCAGTTTGGAAATATTGGGCGATATGCAGTTCGTGAAAAAAGTGTTGAATTTGTATTTGACAAATTAACAGAACTGTTATAGAATAATATCTGTTGCTAAGCAACATGTGCATGTAGCTCAGCTGGATAGAGCACTTGGCTACGGACCAAGGTGTCGGGGGTTCGAATCCTCTCATGCACGTTAAAAAGCTATTATTAACGTAATGTTGATGATAGCTTTTTTTATTTGTATGAAGATTTTCCGAGGTTGCGAAAGGTTAAACATCAAAATTTCCCGGTGGTTATATATAACCGCCGGGAAATTTTGATTTCAGCCTGTAAATAAACTACAAGCATTCTTTATCAGGTCAAGAAACCTGCTCAAACTGTGAATTATATAAATCAGCATAGAAACCATTTTTTGCCATAAGCTCATCATGACTTCCCTGTTCTATAATATCTCCATCTTTCATAACAAGAATTATATCTGCATTCTTTATGGTCGATAATCTGTGTGCTATGACAAAGCTTGTTCTGCCCTTCATCAAATTGTCCATAGCACGCTGTATACGATGTTCTGTTCTTGTATCAACAGATGATGTTGCCTCATCAAGAATGAGGACAGGATTATCTGCAAGGATTGCTCTCGCTATAGTAAGAAGCTGTTTCTGCCCCTGTGATACATTTGTTATCTCTTCATTCAGCTCCATATTATATCCGCCCGGAAGTGTCGATATAAATCTATGAGCATGGGCTGCCTTTGCTGCCGCTATAACTTCCTCATCCGTTGCATCGAGACGTCCATATCTGATATTCTCCATGATAGTTCCCTTAAAGAGCCACGTATCCTGAAGAACCATTCCAAACACATCTCTCAACTCACGTCTGTTAAAGTCCTTTATATTGTGTCCATCTAATTTGATGACGCCATCATTTACATCGTAAAATCTCATCAACAGTTTAACCATCGTAGTTTTACCTGCACCTGTAGGACCGACAATAGCAACCTGTTGTCCCGGTTTAACCTTAACACTGAAATCTTTAACGATTATCTGTTCAGGATTGTATCCAAACTTAACATGCTCAAATTCTACTTCGCCCTCTATATTCTCCGTAGATACCGGATTCTCTACTATCTGTTCCTCTTCATCTTCCTCAAGTATCTCAAATACACGCTCTGCTGCTGCTGCCATCTGCTGCATCATATTTGTAACCTGTGCTACCTGCTGAATAGGCTGTGTGAAATTCTTTACATACTGGATAAATGCCTGTATATCACCAATCTTAATACTTCCTTTTATGGCAAGTGCCGCACCTGATATAGCAACACCTACATATCCAAGGTTTCCTACAAACATCATAATCGGCTGCATAAGACCTGAAAAAAACTGTGACTTCCATGCCGATTTATATAACGTCTGATTAGTATCGTGGAACTCCTTTAATACATCATTTTCCTTATTGAATGCCTTTATAACCTTATGTCCACCATAAACCTCTTCGACCTGTCCATTGATATGTCCTACATATTCCTGCTGGGTCTTGAAGAAACGCTGTGAACGCTTTATAACAAATCCCATAAGTGCAACACTTATAGGAAGTATAAGTAAAGCAATAAGCGTCATAAGCGGACTTATGGTAATCATCATAATCAATACACCTATTACCGTTGTAATTGATGTAATTAACTGGGTAATGCTCTGGTTAAGTCCATTTCCCATAGTATCAATATCATTTGTTATTCTTGATAAGACCTCACCATAATTTCTGCTTTCAAAATACTTCATTGGCATCCTGTTGATTTTTTCCGATACCTCTTTACGCATTCTATAGCATACTTTCTGAGTGACCCCTGTCATAATAAAGCCCTGTACAAAATTGAAAATTACACTTATAAGATAAAGTGACAGACAGATAACAAGTATCTTACCTATATAGCTAAAATCAATACCACCATTTCCACTTATCTTATTCATGATGCCCTCTGAAAGAGCCGTAGTTGCCTTACCAAGTACCTTAGGGCATATAACATTGAATATTGTACTTCCTATGGCAAATATCATAACTACAAAGATAGCAATCCTATACTTACCCATATACCTGAACAGCTTCCCTGTAGTTCCTTTGAAATCTTTTGCTTTTTCACCTCCGGCCATAGCTCCGGGTCCATGATGTCTTGGCATTCTGCCCTGACGTTTCTCTTCCATACACTACACCTCCTCCTTAAGGCTGTCGGCAATCTCCGCTTCCGAAAGCTGCGATTCAACAATCTGCCTGTATGCCTCACAGCTCTTCATCAATTCCTTATGTGTTCCCTTGCCCGCCAGAGTTCCTTCATCAATGACAAGTATCTGATCAGCATGAAGAATTGTACTTACACGCTGTGCCACTATAAATACGGTACTATCCTTAGTATGTTCTCCAAGTGCCTTTCTTACATCTGAATCTGTCTTAAAGTCAAGCGCCGAAAAGCTGTCATCAAAAATGTAAATTTTGGGATTTCTTGCTATTGCTCTTGCTATGGCAAGTCTCTGCTTCTGTCCGCCTGACACATTAGTACCGCCCTGTGATATATGGCTGTCATATTTCTTTTCCTTATCCTCTATAAACTCACTTGCATGTGCAATCTCTGCAGACAACTTCACCTGTTCGTCAGAGGCATCATTTGCTCCGAACTTAATATTTGACTTAATGGTTCCCGAGAAAAGCACTCCCTTTTGAGGTACATATCCTATATTTCTTCTTATACTATCCATAGTAAGGCTTCGAATGTCCTTGCCGTCTATTGTTATATTACCATCTGTTACATCATAAAATCTCGGTATCAGCTGTACCAGAGAACTTTTACCACAGCCTGTGCTTCCTATAATCGCTGTTGTTTTACCAGGCTCCGCCACAAAACTGATATCCTTAAGTACATATTCATCTCCATCAGAATATTTGAAAGCAACATTATTATATTCTACAACACCTTTTACATCT
>JBJEMQ010000196.1:0-2170 GCA_051879755.1 Coprococcus sp.
AGATAGCCGGGGCCAAAGGTTATAAGATAATCAGAAAAGCAGGAAATTCAAAGAAATGGAGTACTGTTGCCAATATCACAAAGGCAGGAACTGTTTCATATACTGATAAGACTGTAAAAAATGGAGCAAAATACACATATGCTGTACAGGCAGTGTCAGGAAACAGCGTAAGCAGCTATAAGGAAACAGTTACATACTTTGTAGGACGAGGGACTGTTTCAGATATCAAAAGCTCAGCAAGAGCTATAAAAGTAACATGGAAGAGGAACAGTAAGGTTACGGGTTATCAGGTCTGCTATTCTTTGAAATCCTCTTTCAAGAGTGCCAAGACTAAGACATACAGAAATAAGACTACTAAGACTGCAAAACTTACAGGACTTAAGAGTGGCAGAAAATATTATGTAAGAGTCAGAAGCTATATAAAGGTAAATGGCAAAACGTATTATGGAGCATGGAGTAAAGTAAAAACAATTAATACTAAAAAGAAATAATTAATGCTATGAAATTTTTTAAGAATAACTGGAAAAAAATAACAGGTATTCTGGTGGTTATCGCCGTACTGGTATTTGCATACTGGTACGGTGGAAATGCACCGGGAACGAAAGGCTTTTCGCCTGAGGAAAAATCGGATACAGCTTCGGTGGAAGCAGAGGGAAAAGAAGATAGTCCGGTAAAGGAAAAATCGGATATCTCCGAGCAGAAATCAGATAATAATGCTGATACGGAAAAGAGTGGTAACGATACATCTGCGGATAATAGTAATAATGATACATCTGATACATCGGATGAGCAGTTGACAGTGGCAGATAACAGCAATCAGTATAGTGGCATTACATCTTCCGGACAGAATACGGACATTACAGAGGCAACTGATGAAGAAAACAGTGGTCGTTCAGAAGCATCCGGTAAAGCTGACGATGAAAATGAAAATGTACCCGGCGATAATAGTTCATCTGACGATA
Source organism: Coprococcus sp. (assembly GCA_051879755.1). Taxonomy (GTDB): domain Bacteria; phylum Bacillota; class Clostridia; order Lachnospirales; family Lachnospiraceae; genus Coprococcus. The sequence continues at coordinate 963 of JBJEMQ010000196.1, forward strand.
AGCAGGATGACAGTCAGGGCAGCAGACCGGATAATGATGAGACAGATACTACGGGAGCAGAATCAGATACAACAGGCACAGAAGAGCAGCAAAATGTAGATGATAAGCCTAACGATAATACAAGCCGGGATAATACGGAAGATGGTAAACCATCATCTGATATGGGTAGTGAATCTTCTACAGAGAAGCCTTCATCATTACCAAAGTGCACTATATCAATATCCTGCAAAACCATACTTAACAATATGGAATTGCTTGATAAGTCAAAGAAATCAATAGTTCCTAAAGATGGCTGGATATTAAAAAAGGTTACGGTAGAATTTAATTCCGGAGATACAGTGTTTGATGTGCTCGAACGTGTGACTAAGAAATATGGGATACAACTGGAATATTCATATACGCCCTTATATGGAAGCTACTATATAGAAGGTATGTATAATCTGTATGAGTTTGACTGCGGTCATCTGTCAGGCTGGATGTATTCTGTAAATGGTTCATTTCCGAATTTTGGATGTTCAAAGTATGTATTAAAAGATGGAGATGTGATAGAATGGGTCTACACTTGTGATTTAGGAGAAGATGTAGGAAATCCGTACTAGATGGAGAGATACAAAATGAAAAAAATGCATAATGATACATTTGCTTCATACCATCCGCTGGTTAACATTATTTATTTCATATGTGTTATAGGGTTTGCCATGGCATTTACCAATCCGGTATGCCTTGGCATATCTTTTATGTGCACATTTATTTATTCTGTATGCTTAAGAGGGCATGAAGGAATAAAGAAGAACTTAATATATATGCTGCCGTTGATTTTATTTACAGCTATACTTAATCCGATGTTTAGTCATCAAGGTGTGACTATATTGACATATCTTCCATCAGGCAATCCTTTGACACTGGAATCAATTCTGTATGGAATATCGGCAGCTGTTATGCTTATTACAGTGGTGTGCTGGTTTGTATGCTTAAATGAGGTTATAACCTCAGATAAAATGTTATATTTATTTTCATCTTCGTAAGGATATGTCGGCAGCTCCAGGGCAATTTTAGGACAAACCTTCCTGATTTGCTTCAGCAGTCCGATAAATCCGGGGTCAGAAAAATCATATCGGATATAACAAGCGTCATACTGCTTATTGCGAATATATTTTTGAATAACTTGAATCTGGTTCTGCTTTGCCACAAGGTTTCGAATCCGCATA
>JBJEMQ010000197.1:0-2163 GCA_051879755.1 Coprococcus sp.
AAAGGTGCCTGCTGCACTTCAGAGCGTCTTCGTGGACGATGCGAAAATCAGAAGAGTAATGCTTCATTTTGATAATGATATTGCGGGGAAAAAGTCTGCAGCAGGACTTATAAAAGCACTGGAACCACACATTGAGGTCAGCAGTGAGCCGCCGCCTTACGGTAAGGATTATAATGATTATCTTTGCAGCATAGTCAGAAAAGAAATAAGAGAAAGGGATGAAGAGCATGGAAGATAAAGAAAAAATTGAAGTTATATTTGTGCAGCCGATGAAACCGCCGGAGATCAGGCAGATTAGTGATGAGCTTTCCGCAATGCAGGAGCTTGTTGGCGGATATATTGAAGAGTATATGCCTTTCAAAGATGATGTGGCGATTGTCTGTAATGAGGAAGGCAAGATAAACGGAATGCAGCTTAACAGAGGAATTTATGGAGAGGACGGTCAGCTTATGGATATCATAGCAGGTCCTTTTTTTTATTGCCTATGCACCGATTGAAAGCGAGAAATTCCTGTCAATGCCGGATGAACTCAAAGCAAAATACGAAGAAAAATTCAGAGAGCCGGAGCAGTTTTTCAGAACACGTGATGGTATAAAAGCCATAAAAATCGGAGCGGCAGATAAAGAATATGAAAGATAAATGGAGGGTTTAAACATGGAAATGACACTTGATGAACTGAAAGAGTTTATTGAAAATATGCCGGATAACACCATGGTAACAGTTCAGTTTTATAGAGAGGATGAAGAAGATGGAGAATGCACTGAATAAGCTTGAAGTGGTAAAAATTCGTCTTGTTAAAGAAACAGGCATATATTCAGATAAGAAAATCAGAACCTCTAAAGATGCAATAAGCCTGATAGCTGAAGAGTTTTCAAGGTATGACAGAGAGGTTTTTTGTGTGCTTAATCTGAAATCAGATGGAACTCCAATCAATATGAATGTCGTAAGTCAAGGGACGCTTAATGAATCACTGGTAAGTCCACGGGAGGTTTTTAAGAGCAGTATTTTATCAAATGCTGCAGCAATTATTGCAGCCCACAATCATCCAAGCGGTAACCCAATGCCTTCAAAAGATGATTATAAAACTACACAGAGGCTTGAAGAATGTGGACGTATTTTAGAGATCCCTCTATATGATCATATCATAGTAGGCGATGAGAGAAGAGGTTGTTACAGCTTTAAGGAGCATGACGAAATGGGTAAATTAAATCACAGAAACGTAAAGGAAAGAGACGAATGGGAAAGGTAGGCGTAGATGTATTGTCTTAGCGAGCACTGCATTTATACTCCTGCGAGTACAAATACGCTCGTTAGGGAGGACCCTAATACCCCTGAGAGAAAAAGGAGGACAAGATGAAACGAACAATCAAGAAACAGTTCTGGTTCAACAGGGAAGAGGCACAGGATCTGCAGAAGAAAGCAAAGAAGACTTGTCTTTCAGAGGCAGCACTTGTAAGACTTCTGATAAGAGGATACGAACCAAAAGAAAAACCTGATGAAAGGTTTTATGATTTCACAAGAGAATTATCACGGATAGGAAATTCCCTTAATCAGATTGCTGCTAAAGCCAACAGTCTGGGATATATAAATGTGCCGGAATATGAAGATGAAATAAAGAGGCTTCACAGATTTCAGGCGGATATTGAAGAAGAGTTCCTGTCACATGAATGCAGGAGATAATTATGGCGGTAACAAAGATATGGGATGTAAAGGGCAGACTGGATAAACCTATAAGTTATGTCATGAATCCTGAGAAAACAGAAAACCCCAGGTTTGAAGAAAGCTATCTTCAGGCATTAAATGATGTTATAGAGTATGCAGCTGATGAAGAGAAAACAGAGCAGCATTACTTTGTTACGGCTATCAACTGCAATATCACCTGTGCCAGAAGACAGTTTGCCAATGTCAAGAAATCTTTTGACAAGGAGGATGGTATCATAGCCTATCATGGCTATCAGAGTTTTGCTCCGGGTGAGGTGAGTCCGCAGGAAGCACACGTCATTGGAGTTGAACTTGCACAGGAGCTTTGGGGAGACAGGTTTCAGGTTATTGTCGCAACACATGTGAATACTGCCTGTATTCATAATCATCTGCTTCTTAACTCCGTGTCTTTTGTCGATGGGAAAAAATATCATGACTGCAGAGAATCGTACAGGCATATGC
>JBJEMQ010000198.1:0-2156 GCA_051879755.1 Coprococcus sp.
TGGTGGCGAGATATCGTTTTATCTCTAAAGGGGATAATATCGATGGTTTCTATGGGGGCAATTCATTTGCTAACCAGATAGGGATTACTACACAGGTTCCACGAGTGGTTGAGATTGTAAGTAATAATACCAACTCGTCAGACAGAGAGGTTCGGATTGGTAACAGAAGATTTTATGTGAGAAAACCAATCGTACAAATAACAAAAGAGAATGTGCATGTGTTACAGATGTTGGAGCTGTTGAAAAATCTTGATGCGTATTTAGATTATTCCTATGTGGAGGCACGGGAGAAATTCGCAGAGTATATATCCATTCATGGAATCACAAGAAGTGATGTGGATTTGTATATCAGAAAGTATCCGATGTCTACGTTTAAATACTATTATGAATTGGAGTTAGATCATGTACTTGCATAAAGAAAATAGAGAATTATTTCGCGATGCAATCTTGCTGGCTTCACAGAAACTGGAAGTCAGTGAAGATATCGTGGAGAAAGATTACTATGTCACATTGATTTTGAAAAAGCTTTCTTTAATTGAATATCCGGTTGTGTTTAAGGGCGGTACATCTCTTTCCAAAGCCTTTCATGTAATTGACCGATTCTCTGAGGATATCGACATTACATTTACAGAGCATCTGGGTGAAGCTAGAAGAAAGAAACTGAAATATAACATATTGAAGCCGATTGCCGATGAGTTAGGACTTGTGATTCGTAACTTCGACTCTATTGAAAGTGATAAAAATCTGAATCATTATGATTTTTATTATGAGTCAGTGGTAGGAGATAGAGTTATCAATGCAATTCCGCCTTATGTCAAGTTGGAAACATCCTTGATGTCCTATGCGTTTCCTACAGAAGAAAAGAACCTGGGAAATTATATATTGGATGCACTTGGAGATGAGGAAAAGGAGCTTATTGCAACATACGATTTAAGTGAATTTCCTATGCGCGTTCAGTCATTGAACCGTACCCTAATTGATAAAGTTTTTGCTGTATGCGATTACTACCTGCAGGGCAAGGCTCACAGAAATGCAAGACATTTGTATGATATTTATAAGCTGACAGAGCATGTGGAGATTGACGATGATTTCTTGAAGCTTGTAAAAGAAGTACGTGCTCATAGAATTACTATGGGAAGCGAAATTGCACCGTCAGCGCCTCTGGATATTGATATTTTAGAATTAGTCCGGAAAGTTTGTGATGAAGATTTTTACAAGGAAGATTATCGGGAGACCACACTCAAATTGATTTCAGATTCTTTGGAGTATGAGATACTGAAGACGCATTATAGGGAATTGTCGGAGAAGATATTTGCCTAATATTTTTTTCTACCCCAAAAGATATAAAATGGGGTAGAAACAGACGTGATGGAGTAGAACTGTAAAATAATGTTGACATAGCCCAATTATTGGTATAGCATAGTTATGTAACTTAGCAAATTATGCAACTTATAAATAGTTGCTTTTACAGAATGAAAGGAGGTAAGCATTTATGATGAAAAGAAGAACAGACAGCAAAAACTTAAGATTGTATATGATTACCTCGAATAAAAGACAATAATATTCTTTTCTTATGTGTCTATTTGCCGTGGTGTCATATTTGATGCCACGGTTTTTTGTTCCTTAATCATATACAATCGTATCATTTATTAATAGTTACATTAATTTTCCAAAAAACAAACAGTTAAGTAGAAATAAGCACTAAGAGCAGTGCATATTTTTCATTGAAAAAATGGAGGAAACGAATGAGTTACGAAAATATGAAAACAGCAACCGTTATGGCGGTTCATAGGGAGCGTTATGAGCTATATGCAGAAGAAGAGACATTTTATGGAAGACTGAAAACAGCAAATTTCTATAGCACTAAGGATATGGTTGACTTTCCAACTGTTGGTGATGAGGTTAAGGTCAATTTTAATCAGAGTGGCGATAGCCAGATTATAGAAATTCTTCCAAGGAAAACGGCATTTATGAGATTAAATTCCACACAAGGGCTGCCTGATCAGGCGGTAGCTGCTAATTTTGATTATGTGTTTATTACAATGTCATTAAATCGTGATTTTCACATCACTAAGCTGGAACGATATCTGACTGTTTCATGGCAAAGTGGTGCGACACCTGTTATTATTCTTACAAAAGCAGACATCTGTGAGGAT
>JBJEMQ010000199.1:0-8698 GCA_051879755.1 Coprococcus sp.
TATTGGCTGTCTTTGCTGTTACTGTATATACATTTCCGGTAAGTGTGTACTGCGCAGACCTCATTCCAAGATTATATCTTTCTGAAAGGTATGCGATGTTGTCAGTGTATGAATTATCTTCATTTCTAATGATAGAACCATTAATCGTGTATTCTCCGAGAATATTTGAAGAAACTCCATCTGACTGAAGCTCATAATCCACATCTCTTACAGGAGTGTACTGTCTATCCCAAGACTTGATACCTGTGATAACCGCATCAGCACAGCTTCTGTCAGCATCATTTATTCCCTTTTCTGTATCTACTGCACTGATGATAATCTTCGCCATAGATACATTTATTATTTCTTCAACTGTACTTCCGTTTCTTGCAGCCTTCAGCTTAAAGTTTCCGGTTTCCTTAGGGATGAATACAGAACCGCTAAGAGAATATGCATTTGCAGCTGCCTGCTCAAACGAATGATTAATTGTATTATACTTGTATACTGTATATTCGATACCATTTGCCTCTGTGATATCTGTTGTCTTTCCGTCTGCACCATTTACCTCAGAGAGAACAAAGTCAACATCATCACCATAGTTTACTTCGCTATCTACATCAAGACATAATGTCTTTCGGTCACCAAAGGTTGTATATACTGTCATTTCGGTTGAAATGCTTGATTTATACAGATTATTTCCCTCAAATACCGAATAGATTGTATATGTTCCTTCACCCTTTGGAACCCATGTAGCAATATAGTTTCCTGTGGTTGAATCAAATGTACCTGTGAGTAGCTCATAGTCAGGACCACTTATGCTGAATTTAACAGGTCCTGTAATAGCTTCACCTGAAAGAGATGTAGGCTTACATGCAAGCTGAACTGTCTCTCCGGAATAAAGCGTATCGTCCGTTACATTCACTTTAGATGACGACTTAATCTTCGCATCCTTAAGTGAGGCTTCAGATATAGTTACACTTTCACTAAGCATAATGCTGTATGAACAACTGATGCTACATTCACCACACTTTGTTGCATCCGAGTTAGACACATAGTAATATATGCTACTGCTACCATCCGATGTAGAAAGCAGATAGAAGGAATACTGATTATTTGAATCAGTCCACTTACTCTTTATTACATTATACGTAATTGAATCTGAAGTGTATGATACAATTTCACCCTCAGCAGGAGTAGCACTTGTAAGTGCATATGAAGTCTTGGTAACAGTTGAAGATCCACTTTCATCTGACACAACACTTGTAACTGATGCTTTATGTCCTGCCTCAGTAACAGTCAGAGTACTACTTCCTATACTGGAAGAATCAAGCGTTGTTCCCTCCACTATATAGCCATCACCATCTGTGCTTATTGTTGCTGTGCACTCATAATAATTTTTATTCTCATCCTCCCACAGATAATTTGTTCCATCTGTAACAAGAACAAAAGTATTATCTGAAGTAACTACAATAACCGGATCAACTCCGGATATTGTTTCCTCCCGTGTAGTTGATACTCCACCGGTAGCATGAACAATATCCTTATCATTTATTATCTCACCACTATCTGAGTAGCATAGTGACAGGCCAGCTACACTGGCAGCTTTGTCGACACTAAGTGTTGCTGATTTTGTGTACAGCGTAATATCATTATAATAAACTCTACATCTGTACTCATAACCGTCCATATCTTCACTTACGCCAATTAGCTTTAAGGTTGCTACAGTGCCACCTCTCTTAACATTCTTCCATTCGCCATCTTCACATACCTGCCAGCAATATCCTACCGGTCTTGATATACCATCTTCATCCTCATAGGAAGCACCTGCTGAAAACTCTGCTGTTCCGCCTGAATAGGTGCTGGTATCCGCAGGATGCTTTGTAATCTTGAAGTTAGCACTATCCTGAAGTGTTGAAGCTGTTGCAGAAGGACTATGAATACTCTTTGCGCCAAGTGAATCTACCGACCTAACTGCAAATGAGTATGTTCTATTTGGAATAAGTCCTTTTACTGTATAGTCTGTTACTGTATATGGAACTGTTGCTTTAAGGTTATAATTTCCCTTTGCATCCAGCATATACAACTCATAGAATGAAACTTTTTCAACAGGATCCCATGCAAGGCTTATACTGTTCTTTGTAGCATCAGTTACTGTAAGGCCCATAGGCATATATGGTGGTCTTTCAACGCCTCTTACATCATAACCGACTACCCACACAGGATTTCCTGATCCATTCAATCTGGCACTATTTACAATAAGCTTCCAATCAAATGTAAAATCTGAGCAGTCCCTTGGGACATTGTCAACTGTTCCACTGAAGCTCATTCCCTCAGAATTGGCTGTTGCTGTTCCAAATCCAGCCTCTGTGTGGGATGTAACACCTGCCTTTGCATTATTTCCAAGGAAACCTCCTCCGGCTCCGGCCTTCACATTAATTTCAAGGCTGAATGTCCATGTAGTGGATTCCTCTGTTGTAACAGTGATTGTCTGAGTCTGATCAGCGCCCTGACTGGCTGCAACTCCTGAGTAGCTTCCCGGGAAGGTATATACAGAAGAACCATATACCGCCCCGCCATATGTCTCAGGGAATCCAGGAGTATTGTAAAGAATATTATCTCTTACAGGAGAAAGTCCTCTTGTCCTCTCAGCTATCTTATCATAGTCCTCTACATCCAAGATAGATGTGGATGAGCCAAGAGAAACCGGCATAATAACCTTTTCCCACTTCTTTTCTGCCGGAATGTACATGTTATACACGTAGTACATATACTTCAAACAGAACATTACAACCTGATCTGTTCCACCACCTGCTGCATTATAGCTTATCTCATATTCTGTTGTTCGCGTCGTCTCATACTCATAGCTTGCTCCAGCGGCTACCTCAGCTTCAAACTCCGCACTTCCAAAGAAGGAGGCTTCGGCTGAAGTATACACACCGACTGTCTGAGAAAAGCCTGCTGATGTTGAAGAGGAAGTTCCTGTGCTTGTGGAATATGAGGTTCCACCATTATTTACATAGCCATATGCCTCCTGCAAATCTGCAAAATATGGGCTTGCTTCAAGTACTGCATACACCTCCGGATTTGTATATACTACGTATTTCTCTTCAAATTCCATTATTACGGCATCATCATCTATATCCGGAAGAGATAATGAAATAAATGTACCATATGTATCATTTCTAGGATTGGAACGTGCAACTACACCCTCCTGGCTACTGTATCCTTTACCATCTACTAATGTAAATACAGCAATGTCCATCCAATAATAGTCTTTTGAGGTATTATAACTTTCTGTACCATTTCTAACTCCAACTACACATACAAAGCTTTCTCTGTAGTTGTAGTCAGCTGCATTTGTGTCCACACTTCCTACCTTAACATCGCCAATCCATACCTGACTCTTGCCATTCGCATAGTACGAAGATGTGGAATTAACACCATTATACTGCTCTGAACACAAGCTAATTTCACCAATTTGATCTCCAAGTCCATCTTTTATTGTGAAATCATATACCTCTGCGCCAAAAAGAATGCTATCCCCGGGCTTACCATTTGCCATGCCATCAAGATCTGCGCAGGCCATGGATATTGGTGCATGAACAGGTCTATTGTAATATCCCATATATTCCTTATAGGATTCTGTAATCAGACGGCTGCTTTGTCCTAAATCCACCACATGATAATCCGAGATCCTATATCCCTTTCCACGGAGATTCTTATATATGTAGAAATATGCTCCCTCAGAAAAGGGGGTATACATATTCATTTTTGTGCCTTCATAGTAGCCACCAACAATAAGTGTGGTAACTGCAAGATCTGAATCCGGCATTACAAAATCACCAAAGGTACAATTTGCTGCTGCCATACCACGACCGTCCACATCAGGATTTGCAAGTGGAATGTCTTTAAGGCCCTCAACATAGGCCATATTATTATTCACACAGTAGAACACTGACAGATGTCCTGCAGCAGCCACATTACTATGCTCCGTTGATGTTGAAACCGTTACTGCAAGTTCATCCTTGCCATCTCTGTCCAGATCTCCTGTTGCGAGAGATGCAGTAGGTATACCAAACACCCATTCATACCAATTATTGGAGGTTTTGAAATCAGCCGAGCTTCCACAGCTCTGCATTATGTCATCGCCCTTTGTAAACCGTCCGTTTCCATCTCCATAAAAAACATCAATTACAGCATATCTCACATCAGAGATATCTGTGTATCTTCCTGTATAAAGGAACAAATCATCCAGGCCGTCACCATTGACATCACCCTTCTTAATATCAAATATTACTTCAAGCTCCTGAACGTATCTTCTTGCAAAATACATCATATTGCCATTTGAAGAAAAACTGCTGTCATTCAGTCCAGGTGAATACTCTGCCACCTGTGTTCTTGTGCCGTTTTCATCAATCTTAAATATATTGAGTGTCAGCTTTCCATGATATGTCTTTCCATTATATACAGTAGTCTCTTCTTTTTTATGAGCTCTAATCTCTGCAATATAATTATCCTTGCCATCGCCTCCATCAAACTCAACGCTTGATGCATATATTCCGGAAAATCCGTTGTATTCATTTGCCAGGCTGTTAGTTCTATTGCTGCTAATTTTACTTGCAGTGGTACCGCCATAGTATGATGGTACTGAATTGTTTACATCCTGATAATAGTCATAAGCACCATCAAGCTCACCATATTCATCACTACGATCCGAAGATCTATAACGATACTCATTAATAGTGTCAAAGCCATCTCTGACGGTATATCTGTTATTGCCAATACCGTTCGCCGCTACATATATCTCCTGCCCGGCTGCCAGTTTTGTTGCATTTGACTCACTGTATGGAACAGGTGCGGCATCTTCATCCACCTTTAGGCTAAGCCCAAGCTCACCATATGTGTCTTCGTCGATGTCTCGAAGACTCGAACTGCTTTTCGCACTTGCCGCATAGGTCTTCCCCGGCAGGCTCACACCTGCAAATAGAGAAAATACCATGCTGGCGGCAAGCGCAACACTTACTACTCTCTTCCTCATTTTTCCTCCTTTTCCACTGTCCATTATCAGACAGCAATGATATAATTCATTTTTTTCGCATGATATATGAATTATATCACTTAGCAATCCTCGAAGTACACTAGCCAAACGGCTAGTAATTGGCAATGAGATTCCGATAATGAAATTTATTATCTGTTATATTTGTATATACTACTACACACGCATTTTATTTTCTTTCATATCTCTTTTTGCAATATTCTATTTCATCTGCGTCTCTACCAATTTCCTGATAGCCAAATTTTTCATAAAGATTTTGATTACCTACACTAAATATCGGCGTTGATAAATACCATTCTGTTATCTGCGGATACATTTTTTCTAATATTTGCAATGTTTTAAATCCATATCCTTTTCCTTGATATTCCGGCTCTATCACAAAATCTTCAAATCTTACTTTATTATTTTCTAGTAATATTATAAAGAAAGCACCTATTATTTTGTCTTCTAACAATATCTTATATGCTGTGAACTTTTTAATAATCTCAATTTCTGATTCAACTTTATCATACCCCGGTGGTCCTCCATTCCTGCCTAAATACATATTAATCTCTTTGTTGAATGCTCTTGTTTTAATATTTGTAATCTCCTGCGCGTCATCTGTTACTGCTCTTACTACAGAAATCATAATCGATTCTCCTTCCACTTCTTTATTTCAAAATTTAGCTATATTAAAATCATAACTAAAATTCAAAAAAATAGTAGACTTATACTTATACATTCTTTACAATATACTTAACTTAATTGAAAAATATTTTTTTCCTTCTTCTCTCTTAACAACCTGCAATTTTAAACATAAGAACAAAGTGGACAAGTCCACTTCAACTCCCTCTAAATCCCTCACTCATGAGGGACTTGTTCACTTTGCGAGCCGAGCACGGTCAGCTTTTGCTGACATTTTCCTATCGTGCGAGTGCTCATCCTCAGCGGAGCGTTTTTTATTTAACAGGAAATCCAGAGGAATTTCCTGTTAAATAAAAAACCAAACACTGAATTTCTTCAATGATTGGTCCTGTTTCTATTATCCTATTTTCTTATTATTATCTTACTTATTTTCTTATTATTATTTTATTATCTAATTATGTCAATATCTTATTCTCTTAATATCTTATTCTCTTAATATCTTATTATCTTATACCCCAATCTTATCCACTATAACCGCTGCTCTTCCTGCGTACCTATAACATTCAATCAAATAATCACAGATTTTCTATAGCATTATAGATGCTCTTTCTTTCTGAACTTACCCCATGTGCAGCCAGAGCATCTATAAATAATTAATTTCCGCCCAGTTAAGCACATCTGCTTGTTTCCCCCATATGTAGCCGGAACGTCTATAAATAATTTCCGAAGGGCATTTAGTATTTATGGGTGAATATACTGTCCATGTTTCTTTGTGTTTTTGCCATATTGTATTGCAAATCTCGGGCAATGATGCATGCAACCCAAACACATCACACATTTCTCCTTAACCCAAATTGGTTTGCCATTTTTAACCATAATAGCCTGCACAGGACAATTACTTTCACAAAGTCCACAGCCTACACAATTAGCGTCTACTGTAAAGTGTGCTGTTTTTCTGGCATTTTCATATAGTGGATTAAAACATTTTACCGCAAGCATGGGAACTTTTTCCTTCATATAATCTCCCAATTCACTATTTCGAATATGATTAACAATTTCCTGAATCTGTGATTTTTCATTCTTATTTATAGCTGCAACTTTTTCCTTATCACTCAAATCGTATATAGGTGTCCATGTATCGGGCATTTTTACAGAAAAACTTGCTGACAATTCCAAGCCTTTCCTATTGAGATGTTTCCGAACAAAAGCGCCAGTCTGACCGGTAGTTGTTCCATATGTTGCCACAAAATAAATATACGGATGTTCTGCGCCAATAATTTCGCACTTTCCAAAAAACTCATCTACAATAGATGGAAGCCCCCAGTAATATGTTGGAGATACAATTCCTAACCGTTCTCCCAAACAAAGTGTGATTTTATTCTCAAGATTTAATATTGAAACCGCATAATCATTTGTTTGCTTTGCAATTTCGTTAGCCACATATTTAGAATTTCCTGTTGCTGAAAAATATATAATCACGATTTACTTTACCTCATCAAATATTAATTGTCTTTCTCCCTAGTTTTATTGTACATAATAATTAGGAAGATTTCTACCATCATCTATTTTTAAGTCACTTTGTTTCACTCTTATGAGACAGCTTTCTAATAGCCAATTTGTCTTTTTTATGGCCCGCCAGTGGCTTCTCTCTGGGCATATTTCTGCTTTTTTCTTCTTTATGCCCCGCCAGCGGCTTCTCTCTGGGGCATATTTCTGCTTTTTTCTTCTTTATGCCCCATCAGCGGCTTCTCTCCGGGGCATATTTCTGCTTTTTTCTTCTTTATGCCCCGCCAGCGGCTGCCATCCGGGGCATATTTCTGCTTTTTTCTTCTTTATGCCCCGCCAGCGGCTTCTCTCTGGGGCATCCCCCCCTTCTCATAGTCAAACGCATTGATGAGATACTGCGCTACGGTCCGGATATCGCCATATTGTGATATTCGTATAGTCCTTTTTTCAAACATTTTCAAAATATTTTTATAATAATCATCGTCAGCCAGTAAGCTGAAGAATCCCCTGTTTTCCACAATACGTCCAACTGCAACTCTGGTTCCAAAAACTGCCAAATAACGCCCTCTCCTATAAGCATTTTTATTGATATCCTCCAGAATGAATTCGTCTCGTATGATTCTGTTTTCAATAAATCTTCCATTTATATATTTTTTTGACAGAGACTGCAATAGCTTCACTATAACTTTATATGACCAGTCAAATTTCCATACAGTATTTTCCTTTTTATTTTTCTGGCACTTCACAAAATTATTCTGCATTTCGGTTGCAGTTACGTTTTCAGTAATCATAACAACACCTCTAACTAATTCTTTTATATTCAAAATTAGCTATATTACCAAGTTGTTTCCAGAGTATGATAGCATGGATTGACCTTCGGATTTAATAGGACAGACTCCGGCTTAGTTCTCTTAATCATCCACATAGACTGCTCTTTGATACCTGTCAAGGGCAAAGCCATGTAAGTGGTACAAAGCATCCTTGACAGATATCAAGAAGCAGTCGCTTTATAGTTAAGAGGACAAAACCTTACTATACATTTGGGGCTTATCCCTGGTGTTTTTCTTCCATAAGGTTGATTACACCCAAAATTCCAATACCTACTCCAAGTGCGATTACGAATATCTGCAATGTTCCTACTGTGCTCTGAAAAAAATGCCATACATAATAAATATCATCCGTATTCTTTATAAATTTAGGCATAATAAAAGACCGAGCCCAGATTATCTTCCGTGTCCGGTCATCCCTCATGCCTTTTCTCTCACAGTAATATCTCTTATATTACGTTTTTTCTGTATCACTTGATGTTTGGGACTTGTATTTCTTACTTACTATTACTGTCAAAGCTGTCGACAGACAAGCGCAGAACACAAACCCCAGGAAGTGGAAAATAGCCAGCAGCAGCGACGCAAATCCATCCAGACGCTCTATGGAATCCTTGACAAATATATAGATCCATGTAGATTCTAAAAACAAAAAAATACTCCCCAAAAACAATAGAAATGGCAATATCCATATCAGTATATATACGAT
>JBJEMQ010000200.1:0-8680 GCA_051879755.1 Coprococcus sp.
TTTCATTAATTTCCGATTTCCAGTCTCTGCTTTCATTCTTTATAGAATTATATAAGTCCAAAAGCTTCTGTTTTCTCGATTTTTTGCGGTCTCCCTTTTCGCCATTCTCTCTTGGCATCTCCACAAATATCCTATCCGGTTCTTTTCCTGTAACCTCCTGAACTTCACGAAGCATTTTTATCGTCTGCCATACCATACGCTTTACCGGAGCAGAAAGATATTCTTCATCTAAATCCTCAATTGTCCACTCTGTAAGTGGTTTCAGCTTTTTCTCAACGAGTTCTTCCATTGATTTTCTGTATGTATAGTTATCAGATAATAGCTCCATCAGATTATGATTTGTATTCCAAAGAGCGCATATAATAGAACATTCACCACATTCACATTTTCCTTCAAGTTCAAGAAACTTCTTTGACAATCTGCCCCAGCCATTGAACTTGAAGCCTGTTATCCTCTTTATCTGATTAGCATCAAGCCTTGTACCATACTTTTCCTGTATTCTCTCACGAAGAAACTTTTTATCGTTTCCATAAACTGTTCCCCAAAATACTATATCCTCTATCATTTTCTGGTTATCGTCTGATAATACCTTATCACCCAATACACCCCTAAACTTTCCAACAGTTGTAAGCGATGTATTAAAACCTCCATCTATTCCTGATATTATCACGTCGTTCTTAGATTCAATAAGTGAATGATTGTACAGGAAAGTCTTCAGTTTATCAAGAGTTACCCTTTTGCCCTCCTCAAAAAGCTCATGGTAAATATCCTGTTTTACAGACACTTCCGGTTTTTCACCATTAATCTTAAGGTTATTGAGCTCATTTAGCACCATATATTTTTCATAAAGTAAGGAACATTTAGGCAGAGTTATCTCGCCGTCCAGGTAAGTACAGTGCCTTACCATCCTTTTGATGAATTCCTCCGCTGCCGCTTTTGTGTCTATCTTCTGTTCAAAATTCCATGGATAAATTCTTCCCTTTTCCTCACCCGGACGTCTTCTTGCCCATATATTGTATCCTGTCTCACCTATATGATTTTGTCCAAGAGGCCCTACATAATATGGAATATGAAATGTAAATAACATGACTATTCTCTCTGACAAAGTATGCCCCGATTCATCTTTTGAAAGTAGAAATGGTAAATATGTCTCAGCTTTTGAAAGTATAGCTTTCATCTCCAATGCATGAAGCTGATTCGGTATAACACCATTCGACGCCGTAAGCTGCTTTGGCATAAATGTTTCGTTCTTTATCTTTTCTTCTATAAGCTTTATGTCTTCATCGTCAGGATATTCTTCAGTTAATGGCTTAATAATAGATATTACATATTTATAAAAATCCTCCTGACTTCTTCCATTTCCACCATTGCGTCTTATCTTCTTACCAAACGAATTTACACTACCTACGTATGCACTATAATTTCCATCTTTCATATATCTAAACATGTCATTGTATTTTTCCGGTACATATTTTCTAATTACTTTCTGAAGAAGTTTTAAATCAGCCTTATGTTCCTCATACTGCTGAACTCTTGATTCAGATAGAAATTTGTATCCTTTCATAATTGATGAAAGCATAGCTATATCATGAATCTCCTTTGCAGCCTGAATAAGTTCAAAATATTCATCACCGAGAAGTTCTATTGCCTTCATTTCCTGTTCTTCATAATTACTGTCCCTAAAATTTATTCCAGTATCCTTATTCTCATCATCTATTATTGCTTCTCCATATATTGTGATTAACTTGCCCTTCATCCCACATATAATCTTAAGCAATTCATATTCCGCCTTATTATCCTTCTTGGATATCGACAAATAATTGCTGACATTCTCAAGTATCTGTGTTCTTGATGCGCCTCTGTTACCAAGTATTGACTCAAGTTCTTCATCATCTACATTTTTAGGAAAATCCATAACATACATATCAGAAGCATTTATAAAGTTATTGTACGCATTCTTCATGCTTGGAAGTGGACTATCACTACCCAATGATTCATTCAGAAAATGCCCCCTATGCTTAAACATATTTGCAATTGCCAAATATACAAGTCTCACATCATGCGGCTTGTCTGATTCAATGAGTTCTTTTCTAAGGTGAAATATTGTCGGATAATCTCTGAAATAATCTTTGTCTGAATAATTGCCACCCACAAAAAGCGTATACTTATGTCCATCATCTCTATCTTCAATATAATATCTGCTTTCGTCAAGGCGAGCATAAAATCCCTCATCTACTTTTGCTATCTCATCTGCAAAAAATTCCCTTAGTATTCCCTGTCTTGCTACCTCTCTCTGTCTGCGTCTTCTTGCAATACGCTTTACTCGCCTGTCGACAGCTGTATTTGCCTCCGAAAAAAGTCGAGAACACCAATAATCTTTTCCTTTTGCTCTATAAAGATTGTAGTTCTCATCCGTAACTGCCAATCCCACAGAATTCGTTCCCATATCAAGTCCCACATACATTTTTCCACCATTTGTTTCCATAATCTTTGTTCCTCCCCTATATGTATTTATTTACGCATACTAATTACTTGTAAATGTCTCATTTTATTCAAGTCTATTTGTCTAATACAGTTAATTATTTTTTATTATACAACATTCTTATGGTAAAATATACCAATTATTTTCTATTTTATTATATATTTCGTCGCACAAAATAACTTGTTAAAAGTAATTATTATGTACAATTTGTACTTGCTTTTTTTAATTCTTTATGCTAATATATATTTACTTACAAGGTGAGTGCAAATAAGGTTTTAACCGTAATTGTTTACCTGCATAGTGCAGTAAAAAAGGAAAAGGCTAAAAAGTCTTTTCCTTTTTTTATTCATCTCAAAAAACAGCCGGTCAACAAAATTGACCGGCTGTTTTGCCATAATTATGTAAATATTTATTTTACTTTTACGGTAATCGTCTTGCTCCAGTCAGATACTTTTTTTGTGCCCGACTGCATCTTGTAGCTTCTAACTCTCACATAATATTTGCGTCCGCTTTTCAGCTTTCCCAAACCGCTTATCTTAACTGAAGTCTTTGAGCCGCCTTTCTGTGTAATTACAGAGTATTTTCCCTTTTCGAATTTCTTCGACAACGAATACTGTATCTGATATCCATCTGCAAGGCTTGCTCTCTTCCATCCGGCAGTAATTGTAGCTTTGCTACTGCTGCTCACCTTTGTAAGATTCGGTATCGATGGTTTTACATTTATGTGTATATTTACCTGAACAGTTTTATAGTTACTACTCTGTGCCTTTACTGTGATATAAGCTGAGCCTGCATAACGGGCAGAAATCCTGACCACTCCGGACTGTGATACAGTTATATATCTGTTGTTTGAGGAATATGTAACATTTCCACCCGTTGCTTTTATCGTTTTGGAAAGATTTATCGTTTGTACCTTAGACGATATCTTCTTTTCATACTCTTTTGTTGTAGCATTGATTTTATTGTCAGCTTTATCTATTCTGAACTGAACCGTACGAGTACCCGTATATATTCCTGTTCCACTCACCGTTACTTTAGCTGTTCCGGCATTTATATTGCTACTATAAGTAACCGTATAATCAGTATCCTTACACAAGAGTTTTCCATTTACAGATACAGATACATCCGGTGTTTTCTTCTTTCCATCATACTTATACACATTCTCAGAAAGCTTAATAACTGAAGATTTCAAATCTATTTTGTCCAATGCTTTGCCATAATAATAACTCTCTTCGCCCTTCTTATTACAGTATTGACACACATAATAATATTCTGCCGGGGTACTATAATCAGCAGCATTCTTCAAATACATATCATCCGGCTGTTTCTTTGTATATTCATGTTCGCATATTGGAATATTATGTCCCTTCTCAAGAACAAAGCCACAGTCTTTACATACAGTATCTCCGGAATATCCTTCATCCATGCAAGTTGGAGCTTTTTCATCAATGACCATTGTTTCCCCGGTATGATTTGTCTTATCGACAGGAATAACAACTGTCTCTTTGTCGATTATCTGTGTTCCTTTTTCATCAGCATAGCATTCTTTACACAATTCACATTCATAATATTCTGTGTTGCCTGCTTCTGCACATGTTGCTTCCCTTGATTTAATCAGACATATCTTGTGAGCAGTTTTTGGTATTACTTTACTTTCTCTGCTGAGTTCATCTCCGCATCTGCTGCAATATACAACTTCGTCATAGCTTCCTGAAGCTTTACAAGATGCCGGTATGACATTCTCCTGCACAGCCTCTGCCGGTTCATGACCATAAGCAGCTACATCTTCATCCTTTGTCACAGAACATCTTCTACATTTATATTGAATAGTACCTGTTGTTTCACATCCGGGTTCTTTTGTCTGTATTCCCTGTTCCCATGCATGTCCGAGAGGATTGGTTTTAATTACCTTTGTATCAGTATATGTCTGTCCATACAATGTACATGTTGCTGTACATGTCTTAGCGCCCTCTGATTCACAAGTCGCACTCTGTACACTGCTTGACACGCTCATGCTTCTGCTTAATTTATGATTTGAGTCATGCTCGCACACCAACTCAAGGCTGCACGTATTGCCATTTTCCGACCAGTTATATTGTGGCTTATATGCATGTCCGAGACTATCTCCTACCGTAAATGTTTTTTTACTTTCTTTATCAACCCTGCCACAATTATCACACGAATAGTAATATTTTGCCGGTGATGTGCATGTAGCCGGAGAAGCCAAAGCTTCGTCTGTAACTATCTCAGCAGTATATGCATGGCCCCCTATCTCAGTTACATTTAATGCATACTCTCTGTACACTGAAGGATCATATTTCAGGGCTACTCTGACTGTAACATCGCCTGTGCCGACTGCATCTAACTTAGCCTCATATTGTCTGTAAGATGTGTTGTCCGGTTCCGTAACCTTCAATATAGATTCATCTGACGAAGTAATAACCATCTCATAATTGTCAACTTCCGTCGGTGTATATGAAACATCAAGATTTACCGAATCTCCTATCTCAAGTTCTGAGATACTGCTGCTTCCCCAGCCATTCTGCCACCACATTGTTGATGTTATGGCTGTAGGTATACTGACATCCTTTTCAAATCCGCATTTTGAACATATTTTCCTTGTTATGCCCGTTCCCGGTTCTGCCTGCATTATGGTATAATCATGACCCCCAACATCTGTTACAGATACCGTTATCACATTCTTCATATCAGGGTTTACCTTCGGATAAATAGTAACTGTTGTCTCACCAATCTTATTCATATGGAATGTACCTGTGCAATTCGTAGCAGCAGTATATGTCATGACAGATGAATCTGCTATATCAAACACAAACTCATCATCATATTTGTATTCAGATGCCGATGTATAGGAAATAGATATATCAATATCACTTCCTACCTCAAATTCCTGGTTATATAAAGCGGAGGAAGAACTTGGACCTGTTTTCCACCATATAAAGTTTATTTTTTTTGGACCGGTAATACCGCAACGCGTACAGACCCCTTCTGTAAAGCTGTGTCCGAGAGCCGGAACCTCATTCTCTACTTTCTTATAACCGCACTTTGTACATGTATATACAGTACCTCCGCTCTCTGTGCATGTTGCTGTTTTTTCTTCCCCTTCGGCAAATGTATGTCCTGTACATGCTTCATATCTCAGCTCTAACAGACTATCAAGTTTAGCCTGTGCCTCATCAACTTTCTCCTGCCACACATCAGGATCAACAGTCGCATAATATTCATCAAATAACTTCTTAAATTCAGCTATGGTATACACCTCATATTTGCTTGTGTAATCTGACAATGTACCCGCATTGAAACATCCTGTATTACCATATTTGCCATAATTTGTGTAGCCTATTCCCATAACCTGATCTACAGCCCAGAACAAATTGGTATAGTGACCAATAGAGATTCCTTCTTCATTAGCTCTCTCCCTAACTGCAGCCAGCTGGTCCTGCGATGTTATAGCAGAATAACCAAATTCTGCTTTTATCTCGTTGAAAGATGAAAGCTCCGAATTCCACATTGCTACAGGATCAGACCCTCCAAATGACAGGTTCTCACATGATACAATAAGAGATGAATGGTTTGTAAGTCCGGCGCCTCTGTCTGCCCCGGTCTGGGCTACTGCCATAAAATAGAAATTAGTCTTTGCAGCATTCCTCTTCATAGCACCTATGTAGTTCTCATCATTAGCTCTAATCTCATTTACCTCATCGAGCATCCAGAATATCTCTTTCGTATTCTCAAGCGACACCGCATCGCGTCTGTCACCCAGTACCGTAACCATATTGTTTCGCTCTTCCGGAAGTCCGGTATTATCACCACCGTACCATTTTGAAAAATCTTCCTCACACGCATTCTGCAGAACAGTCTTCGCCTGATTCAAATCATACTTCTGCTTTGTTGTAAGGTCACTTTTCCCAAGCATCCATTCAATAAAGCCCATCGTTCCCCTGTCATAAGTGGACTGTGCCTCGTTCTGCTGCTTCTTTATCTCGGCAAGCTCACTTTGTGCGTCTGCAATCTGCTCGTCAAGTGTGCCGGCTTCTGATGCGCATACATTTAACGGAAACAGCATAATAATACACAGTATCCAGGCTAACGAACTTTTTAACGTATTCCTCACTTTTCCCTGTTTCATCATATCGCCCCTTTCTTTAATTATCAATGAAAAAAGGAATCTCTCTTTTCTTCATTATGCACACTTTAAACGATTTTATCAACGTATTTTCGTCCGATTTGTCTATATTTGTCTATATCACATTAATTCCAAATGCTTTAAAACATCTTCACATCTGTTTACACATATAATTTCAAGTGAATCTCTTATCTCAGGAGCAACATCCTCCAGGTCATCCTTGTTATCCTCCGGGATAAATACAGTCTTTACACCTGCCCTTACAGCAGCCAGCAGCTTTTCAGGCAGTCCGCCAATCGGCATCACTCCACCCTGAAGAGAAACCTCACCTGTCATTGCATATTTTGGACTAATGGATTTGCCTGTAACTAATGATGCCAGCGCGGTCGTCAGTGTAATGCCCGCAGAAGGTCCGTCCTTTGGCGTTGCGCCCGCCGGAACATGAATATGTATATCATTTTCCTTGAATTTCTTCTCTGATTCAGGATACAAAGCTTTAACTAAGCTAATTGCTATTTGAACAGACTCTTTCATAACATCTCCCAATTGACCTGTTATGATTATTTTGCCATCTCCTTTTGTAAACATGGACTCAATAAACAGAATATCTCCACCTGCCTGTGTCCATGCAAGTCCCGTAATAACTCCCGGATTTTTTTTGCCGTCTGCTTTGTCATGATGAACAGGTCTCATATCCAGATATTTTCTCAAATTATTGTTATTAACGGATACTTTGCCGGTTTCACCTTTTACGATAGCTACTGCTGTTTTTCTGCATAATGTATCAATACGCTTTTTCAAGCCACGCACACCTGCTTCCATAGTATAATCCGATATCATAATACGGATTGCTTTGTCTGAAATACTAAGCTCCTGTTTTTTAATACCACTATTCTTTAGCGCTCTTGGCAGCAAATGTTTCTTTGCAATTTCCACCTTTTCACTTTCCGTATATCCCTGGAACTCTATTACCTCCATACGATTGAGCAATGGTTCCGGTATTGTTTCAGTGCTGTTCGCAGTACAGATAAACAGGACATCTGACAAATCATATGGAACATTCATATAGTGGTCTGTAAATGTAGAATTCTGCTCCGGGTCAAGCACTTCCAGTAATGCGCTTGATGGGTCTCCGTCAAATGCTTTAACAAGCTTATCCACTTCATCCAAAACCATAACAGGATTTGATACACCGCTGCGCTTAATTCCTTCCATGATTCTTCCCGGCATAGCTCCAACATAAGTTCTTCTATGTCCTCGAATCTCTGCCTCATCACGCACACCGCCAAGGCTCACACGCACATATTCTCTACCTAAAGCCTTGGCAACACTTTGGCCTATGCTGGTTTTTCCTGTACCGGGTGCACCGACAAACAGCAGAATCGAACCTGATTGTTTCTGTTTTAATTTCATTACTGCAATTTGTTCAATAATTCGCTGTTTTACCTTTTTCAGACCATAATGCTCCTCATCAAGGATTTGCTCCGCTTTATCCAAATCTATATCAGCCGGGCTCTCTTTCTTCCACGACAGCGCAGTAACAAAATCAAGGTAATCATAAAGCATTCCGTATTCATGGCTGTTTTCGCCCTCCTGCTTCATACGATTTAATATTTTTACCGCTTCTCCTCTTGCCGCTTCATTCATGTCCGAATTTTCAATCTTCAATTCAAACTTCCGAATATCAGAAATGCTCTCCGGATGCATCTCATCCAATTCCTTCTGCAAGACATTAATCTGTTTGCGGATTGCATCCTCTCTCAATATTTTTTCATTAAGATTGGATTGCTTTTTCTGTGCTTCATCCGATACATCAATTACCTCCATAAATTCATAAATGGCTTTCTTCATGATTTGATGTCTCTCTGATACACTATCTGTCTCTAATATTCTATATTTATCTTCGTCACTTATATAAAGGTACTGCGACATCGCTGCTGCCATGGCATCTATACTATCCCAATGTATAATATAGTTTCTAACTACAATGCCCCACTGATATCTATTTACAAATTTTAAGAAATCACCTTTTAATTCCTGAAATTCTGTATTAG
>JBJEMQ010000201.1:0-8616 GCA_051879755.1 Coprococcus sp.
CGATTTGGGATATTTATTATCATGCCTTACATATGATGTTCGAGATGATATTTCAAAACGTTTATCTCTAAATGTGTCTTGCGATACAAATAGGCAATTGATATACAAATACATCTATACATTAAAAGATTTGCGAAATGCTATTGCACATAATGCAGTAGTTTTCGATACTAGATTCAGGAATATTGATCCTTCCAGTGCAATGAAACAGTGCTTGAAACTTGAGATTGGATTGCTATATGTGAATTTCAAAACAATTGGCGATTATATTATTCTTATGTGCTACTATATGAAGCTGCTGAAGGTATCAAAGACAGAAATAAAAGCATTTATTCGGGAGTTTGAAAAGATAACAGATAATTATAGACAAGCTGTTAATCCTAATGTTGCTGCGATAGTGATTCATTCGGATTTGGCATCAAGAATGAATATATTGAAAAATTTTTTATAAAAACTTGCATTTTTTCAATGATTGTTGTATATTATAATTACTAATTGGGGTATGCATTTGCGGATGCATACTTGAGAGAGTCGGAGTAATCCGGCTCTCTTGCGTTTTTAAGAGTTCTCCTGGCGGAGAACTTGTAAAAAAGTAAAGGGCTGTCGCTTTAACGAATAAGAATTCGTGAAGCGGTAGCTTCATTTCTGCAGGTGTAAACCTTCTGCATTTTGGGTATAATCTTTTTGTAATTTAATAGGTAGCAGCATACTTATATTTTACACCAACTGCCGAATTCTTTCGAGGTTTGGCAGTTATTTTTTTGCGCAGAACTTCGCACTTAAACAATACTATCTTGGGAAGTTCTTGTTACTGCTTTTTTGGGGAAAGAAAACTGTGCCGTAGCTTTGGCAGGTCATCGCGTAGCGAGTTTATTCAATTCCAATTGTTATAGCATGTTTTTCGTTCATATGCTATAATTTTCCTATATAAATTGAAAAAATAATGAGGACAAAAGATGAAAAGAACTAAAAATATATCAATGCTTATCATTGCAATAATAATATTGCAGTTTGTAGCAATTGGAATAATTGTGGGAACATCTAAAGTTCAAGATGTCACTCTGGCTACAGATGATGTTGTTGAATGTAATGCCGGATGGGAGATTACAACAGAAGATGGAACAACCAAGAAAATATCATCAATGCCGTACTATGGCAAATCGGATGCTGATGAGATAGTTGTTGCTGAGAGGGTAGTCTCAGCTAATATGTGTGGTGAGACGCTATGCTTTTTATCAGCAGATAAAAGATTGCAGATATTTGTAGATGACGAACTTATCTATTCTTTTGGAATGGATGATAAGCGCATTATTGGAAGTACTCCGGGAAGTGTTATGGTGTTTGCGGATATTCCGGATGACAGTGAAGGCAAAATGATAAAGATTAAAATGCAGTCGCCATATGAAGACTATGCGACCTATATGACGCAGATGGTAGTTGGTGACAGAGATGTTGTCATTTTGTATTTCCTTAAGAATGAAATTTTAGCACTAATATGCTGCCTTGGAATATTAGTGTGCGGCATAATTTTGTTGATTTTTGCAACTGTTCAGATAAAATCAAAACAGAATCCAGCCAAATTATTTAGTTTGGGTATGTATTTTATAGTTTTATTTGCTTATCATCTGATAGAGACAAAAGTACCTATGATTTTTTACGGAAATCAGGTTTTATATTCTAATCTGATTTTTATCAGCCTTATGATGGCTCCGTTTTTTATAGAATTATATTTATTTGCAGCATCAGATCACTACAAAAAATTAATGCGTATATTAATTTATCTAACTGTTACAAATATTATTGTTCAGTTGACTTTGCAGGCATTTAATATACTTGATTTTATGAATATGTCATTTGTTTCGCATGGGTTACTCATAATAGTTATAGTTGCTGTACTTATAATGGAGTTTAATAATGTTCGCCAGAGAAAAAAAGTGGACGTTGCTTTTTTGGGTATTCTTTCAGTTGCAATTTGTGCGCCTATAGATTTGGCTCGTTGCTATGTTATAAAGGTAGGGGATCTTGGCAAATACAGCAGAGTTGGCGTTCTCATTTTTGGTATCAGCATGGTTATAACATGTATTAATGAGATGGTGCAAAAACAGGTTCAATTTGCAGAAAATGCAAAAGCGGAGCTTATTTCGGCAGAAACTATTCAGACACTTGTAAGTGCCATTGATGCAAAGGATATATATACAAAAGGTCATTCTACACGTGTTGCAGAGTATTCAGTTATTTTGGCAAAGAGACTTGGCTGGGATGAGGAACGAATTAATAGTGTTAGATATAAAGCACTTCTTCATGATATTGGAAAGATTGGAATTCCGGATAGAGTGTTAAATAAAGCTGATAGATTGTCTGATGAAGAATTCGAAATAATCAAGCGTCATACAATTATTGGATCAGACATTTTGCAAGGGATATCAAGTTTATCTGACATGTACGTAGTTGCAAGAAATCATCATGAACGGTACGATGGAAAAGGATATCCGGATAAAAAGTCCGGAGAAGATATTCCTGAGGAGGCAAGACTTGTAGGAATTGTTGATGCATATGATGCGATGTCAACTGATAGAGCATATAGAAAAGCGTTATCAAAGGATACAATTCGCAGAGAATTAAATAGGGGACGTGGCACACAATTTGATCCACATATGACAGATGTATTTCTTGAACTTTTGGAAGAGGGGGCTTTTAGTACACATCAAAAAGAGAATGAAGTAAAGACGGGTCTGCTTGATGTATCATCGGCAGTCCGTGAATTAATTGCACAGAACTGTGAGCCGGGAGCAATTAAAATTGATCAGGAAAGTATGGGAAAATTGTATCAGTATATTAATGGACTTCATAATAGATTCGGAATTGAAACTCATACTGTGTTGATTTCATTGGTTTGGGAAGAAGATGTGGCAATGGCTGATGTTGATAAGGCAATGAAAGCTATGGAATACAGTATTATTCAGTCACTTAGAACAGTGGATGTTATGACAAGAGTGTCTGAGAGTCAGTATTTAATTGTTTTGACAGAAGCCCATTCACAGAATCTGCAAATGATCATAGATAGAGTGTTTACTAGTTTCTTTAAGAACTCTCAGAATACAAAAATTAAACCGGTTTATGAGATGAAATAGCTAAATAAACTTTCAAATGTGTTGTCTAAGTTGACAGTGGTGTAACATGATGTGTTGCATAGTGACGAAAAAAAGTACATGTTGGTTGGTTGCTATGTTACAGATACTGTGACAAAATATATCATGTCTTGATGGCCGAGAGACAATAATTTTGAAATGGAGATGAAATATATGAGTTTAGGTTCAAATATTTGTTTTTTGAGGAAACAGAAAAAATATACACAGGAACAGTTTGCAGAAAAGATGAAAGTTACAAGGCAGACTGTTTCAAGATGGGAATCTGACGAAGTAGTTCCGGAACTTGCAAAGCTCATTGAAATTAGTGATATTTTTGCCTGCAAGCTTGATGCGCTTGTGAAGGAAAAAATGTCGGATCAGGGAGATATATATTCAAAGATACAGATTAAAAGAGTGGCATCATTTAGAATGGCAAGTTATGTAATGATTTCTCCTAATCCTGAAACTGATGTAAATAATTATATGGAGAGATGGGCCATTAACAGTGGTCTAAAGGCTTCGCATCCGAAATCGAAACGGATAGGCTGGGATTTCCCTTTTGTATCGCAGGAACAGCAAAACCGGTTTGGAATGCACGGATATGTAGCAGCATATATTTTGCCGGAAGGATTTGAAACAAATTGTCCTGGTGTACAATATTCAGAGAACGCAGAAGCTGACTATGCCATGATTACAATTAAAGAGCCTTTTATTCAGCCTTTTGAGAGAATTCCTAATGCATATAAGCTGATTATGGAATATCTTCAGGCAAATAATTTTAAGGAAAAGCAACAGGACAATATTATTAGTTGTTTTGAACATGAATATGAAGAGAATGGAATTATTTATATGGATGTCTATATTCATGTTGATGGAGTGACTAAAGTTGATGCTTTTTCCCAGTTTAATTGAGAGGCGTGTTTGGCAATGATGGAATTGGTAAAAGCAAGTACATAAGATGCATGAGTGGGTTTTGTATTTCACCAACTATTATCAGTCTTAGTTTATGATACCGGATAACCGGAATACATAGGGAGGTCGCATAATCAGTACCGCCGGCTTAGCCGATGGTACTGATTTTACATAAAGTTTACGTAATTATGATAGCAAAATAAACGCGCAGGATGTATTCTTTCTAAAACTCTAGTTGCTCTGCCTTATAGGCATACGCATTAGATTAAAGGAAAGGAATTCATTCAATGACATATATAGTATATATAGTTTTTAATCCCTTTATCATAATTATATTGTGGCTTATACTTTCGCCGATATATCACAAAAATAAAATAAAAAGATACATAAACGAAAAAAGGCCTCAATTACTTAAAGGAGTATTTCCGGAATGTGTTTATGAGCCTTCAGTGAATCATTTCAGCAAGAAATTTTTCAAAGAGTACAGCTTTGGTGATAGTTTTCAAATGTTCCTTGGCAGCACATCGTTTATGGGCATATGTAGTGATGTGCATATGGATGAGGCAATTCTCAGTTACACAGATCCTAACGCAGGGGATGATGATGAATATCCCAAGTATTATCAGACAATCATCCTAAGCTGCAAAGTTCCACAGGGAAGCATTCTGAATATGCCTGGGGAGGTAACCTTCTTAGAGCCCTCGAGTATGGGATATTTATCTGCGGAAGGAATCAGGCATACGCTTTTTGGCAGCCATGTCACCGCCTTAATGGAATGGAACGAATATAATGACAGATGGATATATTGTTTTGATCATGGGCTTGCTGAAAGATTGCTTGATTTATTTAGCCTGCATAGAGCAGATTCACTGAAATTTTCAGATAATATGCTAATTTTGACGATAGATTATAAATGTAGCAGTACTACTCTTGGATTTACTGAGCAGCATGATTATGTTGTAAAAGATATTAATGTGATGCGTGATACAGTAATGAAACTTCACATGATTGCGAACTGGATGCCGGGACCGACGCAGAATATGTGAACGTGTTAATCCGAAGTTGGCAATGGTCATTTCATCAACAGTGCTTGCCGAAAGAGAGGAGAGAACTGGCGAAGGCAGAGATTGAAAAGCTGTGCGAGGAGTTTGGGATAGAGTAGATTTTGGTTGGTTTTATAAAAGAGATGTAAAATAGTTGATTTTGTTATTGCAATTTATATTATACGGCTGTCGCAACGAGATATTATCCTGTCATATGGATAGGTTAAGAATCGTATGTGGCAGCTTTTTGATTTATAGGAAGGTCGTTCGTTAAGGTCAATAAGCTTTTTATAGTTTTGAATTTGTGTTTTCTTTTTGCCTCATAAATGCTTGCTTTTCAAAAAAAAGAGACATTTGTCACCTTGATTCTTTGAGACATTTGTATATGATAGAGAATAGACGTTGGAAATTTGTTGAGATATTAATATGGGGAATTTTTATGGGAGAAAAATTTATAAATAGAACAAGAATAAAAGTAATATGTATTCTGGCACTTTTTAATTTTCTGTTTTTGGGAACAGAATATTTATTTGACAATATGATGGCATGCGTAACGGGTTCGGAAAATGTGGTACTTGCTCAAAGTTATATCCTTGGGGCAAGTGTAATTGGTTTTTTGATGTTTCCTGTTTTGAACCGCCTGATAAAGGTGCGGGTGAATTCCATTCTGATGTTTTCAACATCTATTATCAGTGTAATTTGTCTTTTTTTGATTCAGCAGCATATGTCGTATGAAAGTATACTGATATCCGGATGTATTATTTTTGTTTTATTCGGAATTGGCGGAAGCGGGATTCATTATCTGGCAGTCTGTGTACTTGGAAAAACCTCTTACCTGGCACGTACGGTGGGTGTAGCTTATGCCTTTGGACTTCTGATTCAGTTTCTAAATAATAATCTTGTAAATAATGATGCGGTGGAATCGGTGGTTCTTTCGGTATTTTTGATGATATGGGTTATTTTGATTGTAAAACTGGCGGGGGAAGGAAACGACGAACAAGTAGATGGGGATGATCTGGAGGATAAATGGAAAATGCCGGTCTTGAGGCACCCATTGCTTGCAGGAGGCGTTTTATTAGCTATTGTTTTACTGATGACCTGTATCTTTGCAACACTGGATAATGTAGTAACCCTTTTTCATGCAGAAGGCGGTGTGGATATCGGACAGTGGCCAAGATTACTTTTGGCAGTTAGTGGATTACTGGCAGGTGTTTTATTTGATATCAGGGAACATAGGTATATGCATATTATCATGTATTGTATAACACTTTTGTCTGTGATTTGTGTATTGGTAATTGAAACAGGAGGACCATTTTTAGTTGGATTGATTGTGTTTTATCTGTCTGCCGGGTTCTTTGTTGTATTTTTTACAACCGAATTTATGGATTTATCCTACAAGATGAAAGTTCCGGAACTCTGGGCTGGAATTGGCCGTGCTGCCAATAATATATGTGCTGTGTTAATTGGGCCGATATCTCTTGCAGTGGTTAAAATGGGGAATAGTATGCTGATTAGTATTATTGCACTGATTATATTTGCGTTGCTCAGCATTGCGATGTTTATATATTCCACCTTATATAAAGAAGAAAATGTGACGGATGAACAGGAGGTGCAGGTGGACGCAGGAGACGATGATTTGCGGTTTGAAAGGTTTGCGGAATGCTTTGCACTCACTCCAAGAGAACAGGATGTATTGAAAATACTGCTTGTTTCCGATGAGAATGTGCAGAATATTGCAGAACAACTCTTTATATCCAGGGCGGCACTTTACAGACATATTACTTCTCTGAATGAAAAGACAGAGACGAAATCGAGAATTGGCTTGATTCAGTTTTATTATGGGTGGAAAGAAATGAAATAATGATTGGATTTATGTGCGAAAATGGCGAGCAGTTATTTCTTTTTGGGAAAAAGAGACAATTGTCAACTTAATAATAGCCTTTTTATAGGTTATAATTAACAAAGCATTATATAGGAATCTTGAGATTTTTGAGATTTGAAAATCTGAGATTTGCCGCCGAAACGAAGTGAGGGGGCAGTATATTGAAAGGAGGAGGAACCATCATGAACGAAGTGAATGATTCAGGATGGTTCTGACGAATTGCCGCCGAAACGAAGTGAGGGGGCAGTACATTGAAAGGAGGAGGAACCATCATGAACGAAGTGAATGATTCAGGATGGTTCTGACGAATTGCCGCCGAAACGAAGTGAGGGGGCAGTACATTGAAAGGAGGAGAAAGTATGGAGAAACGAAGACGAGGAAAAAGGATTCTGGCTTTTTTGCTGAGTTTTGTTATGGTGTTTAGTATGCTGATCGGAACAAACACTATGACTGCCAGTGCGGACGTGGGAGAAACCAGAATCAATATCAATGTTCAGAAAGCATCGGATAATGAGACTGGAGGAACTGTGTATTATAAGGTTGGTGATGCGTCAGAATGGACAGATTCAAGTACGATTGTTCAGGATGGCGGTGGCAGTCATTGGGTTCCTGGTGCAAATGCAGCAGATACAAAGGTTTCATTAAAGGTTGTTGTAAAAGAAGATTACGAGATTGACATTGCGAGCATTGGAGTGCGTGGAAAAGGAACAACATTAACTGCTGATGAACAGGCGGCATTGGAAAGTGAGAATGGATATACCTATACGATTCCTGCAACTGGAGAGTATGAGTTTGAAATTCGCTTTCGGAGTCAAAACAGTGGTGGCGGTAATAACCCGGAACAGCCGGGAGTGGAAAATGGATTCTTAAAATTTACATGTCAGGATCATATGATCGAAGGTGGAAGTATTTATTACAAATTAGATGATGCTGAAACCTTTACAAAGGTAAGTGAGGACGATAATCAGTATGCGTCAATTAATGTATCGGAAGCATCAAAGATAACAATCAAGTTTGATGCGAACAGTGGTTATCAGCTTGATACTGTCCGGGGTGTAACTGTACGTGCTAATGGAACAGACAGGTACAGCGCAACGGGTGATGCTGTAGCAGACTTTGTCGGTGAAAATGGTGTTGAGCTTGATTTATTATCATGGGCAGGTGACAGTGGTGTTGCCAATACCAACTTTGAATTAGAATTTGGATTTGGTAATGCAGATGGTGGCGGTGATAATCCGGAACCGCCGAGACCAGGGGCCAGTGAAGATTTTACTGTAAAAATTGGTGAAACTATAGTATATCAGGCAAATCCGGCTGAAGGTGAGCAGAAAATTACTGTTCCGGAAAGTGCACCATATGATGTAGAAGAAACTGACGAGGGTATTGCAATTAAGCCTAAGAAGGGAACAGATGCAAACCATAATCCGGAGGAAGACATTGAGAGTAAAACGAGCATTACGCTGGCTCCTATTGTGGTTACAGGTAACGGAAAAGTGGAGGTGCATGCAGGACTTAATTATACACCGGAGGATGTAACGGATGGTTCCCATATAGAAGAGGATGTGCCGATTATAATCGAGGCTTCAGAAACTACAGGATATTCCTTTGAAGCAGATGGTGATGTAGACTTTTCTATTTGCTGGGGTGGTTC
>JBJEMQ010000202.1:0-2133 GCA_051879755.1 Coprococcus sp.
GAAGGCGCAAAGGCAATAGAGAGAGCCTGTGAGAATGCTGATGAGATTGGAATAAAATATCTGACGGTATATGCATGTTCAACTGAAAACTGGAAACGTTCTGTAGAAGAGGTTACAGGTATTATGAATATATTCAGAAAATATCTTGTAGACAGTATAGAACGGTCAAACAGGGAGAATATGAGAGTCCGTATTATCGGAAGAAGAGATGGATTGCCGGAAGATATTATAGAGAAAATGGATAACCTGGAAAAAGCAACTGCAGGAAATACAGGCTTGCAGTTTAGTGTAGCTATCAATTATGGCGGACGTGATGAACTGACCAGGGCAGTAAGAAAAATTGCTGAGAGATATAAGAATAATGAACTGGAATTATCAGATATAACCGAGGAACTTATCAGCAAAAACCTTGATACATGGGAACTGCCGGATCCTGATTTACTAATCAGGACAAGTGGGGAACTGAGAACCTCAAATTTTCTACCGTGGCAGATAGCTTATTCAGAATTTTATTTTACAGATATATTATGGCCAGATTTTGATATGGATGCTTTACTTGAGGCTGTAAGATATTATAATAAAAGAGAACGTCGCTTTGGTGGGGTGAGGTAGAGTATGTTTAAACAAAGAGCAATAAGTGCAGTTTTTCTTGTTATTATAGCAGCAATTACACTTTATTTTGGTGGAGCTGTAACATGCTTTGTCATGTGTGCTGTTTCATTAATAGGAACTATGGAACTGCTTAGGGTATATGAACTGCATAAAAAGAGTCCGGGCATTGTAGCATACATAGTTACTATACTTTATTATGTATGTTTGTATCTGGGCAGGCACAGTCTGCTTATACCTATTATGGTATTGTATCTTCTGGCTGTTCTTGCAATATATGTTTTAACATATCCAACATATGATGATAAAAAAATAATGGCAGCATTTATGGCTTTCTTTTATGTAAGTGTTATGCTTTCCTTTGTATATCTGATTAGAGATATGGAGCATGGACTTGTGCTTGTTCTGTTGATATTTGTAAGCTCATGGGGCAATGACACATGTGCATATTTAGTAGGAAGGGCTATTGGAAAACATAAGATGTCGCCAAAGCTGAGCCCAAAGAAAAGTGTAGAGGGACTTATAGGCGGTATAATCGGCTCAGGTATTCTTGGTGTAATATTTGGAATACTTTATAATAATTTTGTTGCAGAAATGAATATGGCACCACTTATATTTGCAGCTATAGGTGCAGTAGCGGCCATACCTGCTGTTATAGGTGATTTGGCTGCATCAGCAATAAAGAGAAATAATGATATAAAAGATTATGGAAAGCTTATACCGGGACATGGCGGAATATTAGACAGATTTGACAGTATTATATTTACAGCACCGATAGTATATTATCTTATAATATATATGCTTTAAAGGATTAACACCCCTATATATGATATAGGGGTTGTTTATTGAGGAGGCCATCATATGAAAAATATAGCAATAATTGGCTCTACAGGTTCTATAGGTACGCAGACCCTGGAAATCGCCAGAGCAAATGAAGATATAAATATATGTGCTTTGTCGTGTGGTTCTAACATAGAATTATTAGAGAAGCAGGCAAGAGAATTTAAACCGGAGATAGTTGGAGTATGGAGCGAAGAGGATGCCTCTTATTTGCGGCAGTCACTATCCGATACGGATATTACTGTTGTGGCAGGAATGGATGGACTTATAGAAATAGCTGAATATAAGACTTCAGACATATTAGTTACAGCTATAGTGGGTATGATAGGAATAAGACCAACTATTGCGGCTATAAAGGCGGGAAAAGACATTGCACTTGCAAATAAGGAAACGCTTGTTACTGCAGGGCATATTATTATGCCGCTTGCCAAAGAATGTGGAGTTTCAATTCTTCCTGTAGACAGTGAACATTCAGCTATATTTCAGTCTTTGCAGGGAAATGCACATGGTGATATAGAAAAAATACTTCTTACAGCATCAGGCGGACCTTTCAGAGGAAAAAACAGGGATTTCCTTAAGAACGTAAAACTTGAGGATGCTTTGAAGCATCCTAATTGGAATATGGGAAAGAAGATAACTATAGATTCTGCAACAATGGTAAATAAAGGTCTTGAAGTGATAGAA
>JBJEMQ010000203.1:0-2127 GCA_051879755.1 Coprococcus sp.
GCAGCTGCAGTTATGGATAAGGTATCGGGTTATTCATATGGGATACAATTTGCAAGCTTTTATATGGAAGGTATATTTATACCTCATATAAGAATGGTTGAGACAGGAAAACAGAGCAATAGTCTGGCAAATCAGTTTGGACTTCCATATGTGCTTACTTCAGTACCACGTTCGTATGATAAGGCGACACTTAATTATAACTGGCAGGTCAGGGGAACAGAGGCTTTTTCAGTATATTCAAAATATACTGACAGAATAGATGAGGAGAGTGCAAAACAGGCTGTTTCGTCTGTGCTGAGATTTCTTACGCGAATGGGTATAATCAGATATAACTGTCATGCCGGTTATATATCAACCATTCTTGATGAAGAAGAGCTTCTTAATATAAAGTCTGACAAATCGGGGGGATTCTTCAGAAGACTGGTAAATCCGGGAGATGAAGTTGTAAGAGGAGATGTTATAGCTCATATTGTCAACCCTATGACAGGTGAAAATACTTCAGAAATATATGCCCCGACAGATGGAATTATATTCTTCTGTCAGGATGCACCAATGATTTACCAGAACTCCGTAATCTTTAAGATGATAAGGAGACTGCATAATTAAAATATGTTCACATTGGTAATAAATATTAATCAATAGTAGAAATTGTTATGTGATTTTTAGAAATTTGAAATAAAATGTAAAAAAAACTATTAAATAAGGAATAATCATGTTAATATATTTCTATATGCTGATTCGTATATGATCCATGCGAAGCCATCTAGTTCAGGAAAAATGACTTTGGTTCATTTACGCAGAAATTGAATTGCAAATAAACAGGAGGTTTACCATGAGTAAGGTAAGAAGGGTATATGTAGAAAAGAAGCCTGATTATGCCGTAAAGGCGAAGGAGCTTCACGAAGAGATAAAGAATTATCTGGGTATTAAGGCAGAATATGTAAGAGTCCTTGTAAGATATGATATAGAAAATATATCAGATGAGACATATAAGAAGGCTCTTGAAACAGTATTTTCAGAGCCACCTGTAGATATGATATATGAAGGAACAGAGCTTCCTGTTAAGAGTACTGATAAGGTATTTTCAGTAGAGGCGCTTCCGGGACAGTTTGATCAGAGAGCAGATTCTGCAGAACAGTGTGTAAAGCTTCTTAATGAAGATGAGAATCCTATTATTAAAACAGCTGTTACATATATTCTTTCAGGAGATGTAACAGACGAACAGTTTAAGGCTGTTATGGAGTATTGTATTAATCCTGTTGATTCAAGAGCTTGTGGCATGGATATACCTGAGACTCTTGTTACAGAGTATGATGAGCCGGCTGATGTTATTATATTTGATGGATTTAAGGATATGGAAGAGAACAAGCTTAAGGAATTGTATGATTCACTTGGACTTGCCATGACATTTAAAGATTTCCTTCATATTCAGAACTATTTTAATAAAGAAGAGAAACGTGACCCGTCAATGACGGAAATCAGGGTGCTGGACACATACTGGTCAGACCATTGCCGTCATACAACATTTTCAACCGAGCTTACTGATGTAACATTTGATGATGGTGATTACAAGGAGCTTCTTGAAAGCACATTTGAAGCATATAGAGCAGAGATGAAGGAGATGTACAAGGATAGAGATGATAAGTTTGTATGTCTCATGGATATTGCCCTTATGGGTATGAAACAGCTTAAGGCAGCAGGCAAGCTTGATGATATGGAGGTATCAGATGAGATAAATGCCTGCAGTATAATTGTTCCTGTAGAAGTGGACGGAGTTACTGAGGAATGGCTTGTATTCTTTAAGAATGAAACACATAATCATCCTACAGAGATTGAACCTTTTGGTGGTGCCGCCACATGTCTTGGCGGAGCAATAAGAGATCCATTATCAGGAAGAGGATATGTATATCAGGCTATGCGTGTAACCGGTGCGGCTGATCCAACCAGATCATTGAAGGATACTATGGAGGGTAAACTTCCACAGAGAAAGATTGTTACAACGGCAGCACACGGATACAGTTCATATGGCAACCAGATAGGTCTTGCTACAGGTCTTGTAAATGAAGTATATCATCCTGATTATGTTGCAAAGAGAATGGAGATAGGTGCTGTTATGGGTGCTGCTCC
>JBJEMQ010000204.1:0-2119 GCA_051879755.1 Coprococcus sp.
ATCGCCACCCGCCCGCTGGCCATCCAGAAGGACGGCACGTGGTACACCTATGGCTGGGATCTCACCAAGAACGTGACGGAGGTGTTCACCACCACCGGCTACATTGCCACGACCTACACCTACACCCCCTACGGTGAAGTCACGGCCGACGGCGATGTCACTCAACCGATTCAGTGGAGCAGTGAATACAACGACACCGAACTCGGTCTCATCTACTACAATTATCGCCATTATAACTCCGTAGATGGCAGGTGGATTGGGAGAGACCCATATTTAAGAATGCCCTCCCTATATAGTCCATATCTTTATGTCGACAACGTTCCTTTATTCTACGCAGATAGATTAGGCTTGCTAACTATTGGAATTGACGGAACGGATTATGATACTCAGCGAAAGAATGGACAAAAGTCCAACGTTTCAGCCATTTTGGATATGGTAAAAGATAGCACATTTTACCAAGGCGGTCCTGGATCGGATTATGATATGTTCGATTTATTCACTGATGCCACCGGCGCATCTTTGTTCTTTTGGGAGGATGCAAATAATTCATTTTCAGAGATTCGAGATTCTGTTCATCAGAAGATATGTTCTGAATACAACAACAATCGAAACCTAAGTATTAATATTTTTGGTTGGAGTAGAGGTGCTGTAATCGCGGTTGAAGTTGCAAAGCTCTTAAAAGAAAAGGGCTGTTGCACTAAGTATAGTAATCAAATGGCGAGAAGTTGGAATCCGTTTGCAGAAAAGCAATTTTATAGGAAATGTTGTAAATGGGAAAAGTCAATTCCAGTTAATTTTGTAGGGTTATTTGATCCTGTTGATATGTCTTTTTTTAATATTAATACATCATCTAAACCAGATAATATAAACGCTATTTTTTCCATTCAGAGTGATTCGCGAGCCGTATTAGAGCAAGTTATCTTTCCGCCTCAGAAGTATGAGGGGGAAGAAAGAGTAAAAATAAAACGTAATCATAATGGCACAAGAACAAAACATGGAGATATTGGCGAAGCTACAAATAGTAGAACAAATGATGCTCTTGACATGATGAAGAAGAAAGCGAGTGTTGCAGGTGTCCGTTTTAAATAAGATTACGTTAAAAATAAGATAATAGTCATCTTGGGCTGCCTCCCATGAAAAATGGGGAGGCAGCTGATAATGTGTAAGGTTTGTAGTTATTCAAAACGGTTTTTATGAAAATAAATTCAAATACGAAGTGTTCTCATACTCTTAAACATCGGTGGCGCTGGAGGTTTTTGATTGCGTTAGAAATAGCCTTTAGCGTTATGCTGATTTGGCTTATTTCTTATTTTTCGTTATATATTGCGTACGTCAAATATGATGTCAATACAGCATTAAAATATCCAATATATTTTCAAGTGTTCTTTGCTTTGTTTTTATGTCTATTTATTCCAACTCTCTTTTTTGTTTCTTTTGGAAATCAACAACGTTTTGCAAAATATTGTTTTCTGGTAGTAGGAATAGTATGTATTATATCCGGGTGTTCTATTTTTGCAACGCACGCTGTTTTAACCAATACCTCTCTGCATAAAGGAATGGTAAATTTGACGATGTCATCTTTTGTGGATTTGTTGCCTTTCGTTTTACTTCCTAATATGGGAGGGGGGTATATTTTACGCTTTTGGTGTATGAAACGTTACCATAGTGCGTCATATTTCATTATGCTGGCTGCTAATGAGCGTAGAGGGTATATAAGGTTCACATGCTATTTTTTGTGGTGGTGTATTTATTTCTATGTTTTTCTGATGTTCGCGAAGTGAAAATATGGTGGTGCCAATTTTCAAGACATTCCGAGTAAACAGGCTTGATTGAGTCATTCTGATGGGCTACAATACACCGAAGTTACCATCATGAGTAAGATACATGGTGATGTAAGAGTATGTCCGTAAAGACAGGGCGCATATTTGTTATCCGTGATTTTTTCTTCTTCAATAATCTCGCACTCTTCCGAGGCGGCAATGCAGTCGAGCCTCGGTACACGGCTGCATTGCCCGGAAAAAGCAGGAGGGATTCAGCCACCGTATTCTTTCAAGAACCGAAACATAACATAGGGCAGGCATAAAATCCGGCGGGGTACAGAGAATAGAATTGACAAGCC
>JBJEMQ010000205.1:0-2117 GCA_051879755.1 Coprococcus sp.
ACCCGACGGATCGAATTGAGTATATCGAGAAGGACAGCCAGGCGAAAAAGATTATTCGTGATGACTTTTTTCAGGGAATATTTGATGGCACTTCTCTATCTGTATTTATTGATGAGATTGCAGCCGTTTATCAGGGAAAACAGCCAAAAGAAGAGAAACTTTCTCTTTTTGATATCTCTGTATTTGAAGAAGCATTAAAAGAGACAGAAGCTTATAAAGAAGCTCAGACATATTTTGAGAAAAAGCTGAATGGCATAGATGTGGATTCCTCATTGATTGCTGTTTTTACACCGGAGAAGCCTGTAGGCTCTGCTAAGCAGTTGCTCATTTCTACTCATGAGTAATTAACTGCGCAGCCTGCGTAAAACATTTGTCAACGATGATATCCTGGACCGTATCAATGTCCATAGCGTGTAAAATCTGGTTAAGTTCTGTTCACAGACAGGAAGAAGGCTGATGCAGATTTCTACTGTCAGCATAGCAGGTGACAATGTAAATGATAAATTTCCGGAGGAAAAGACCCTTCATGAGAATGAGCTTTTCTTTGGACAGAGTCTGGAAAACAAATATATACATACAAAGTTCATGGCAGAAAAGGCAGTGTTAGAGGCGGTGTCTGAAGGAAAGTTAGATGGAAAGGTTATCCGTGTAGGAAACCTGATGAGCCGGCACAGCGATGGAGAGTTCCAGATTAATTTTATAGCCAACGGATTCATGCGTACTCTTCGGGGATATGCAGTAATCGGAAAGTTCCCGGTATCTGCCATGGATGATTCAGTGGATTTTTCTCCGATTGACTGTACAGCAGAGGCTATCGTGCATCTCAGTCTGCGATGATGGAACGGAATTTGATCAGACCACATATCAATTGGAGGAAAATATGAAAAAGAAAAAGCTATTTGCAAAGATTGTATATAATCGGGCAATTGTATTCCATAAAAAATAAGTACTTTCCAAGGATTAACCGGATGAAAATAATTTGATTAAGGGGAAATTTGAGTATGAAAAAATATATCTTGTCTATCTTATGCGTAATTATAGCATGTGTTTTTGTATCTGGCTGCAGTAAAAAAACAGGGCAATCTGAGGAGAATGTTGTCGGATATGCAGATAAATATATTGATTTGCATCTTCACCTTGATGGTGCAATTACACCTGATATAGCTAAAAAGCTGGCTGCGGTTCAAAATATAGAATTACCTACGGAAGATGATAAGGAATTAGAAAAACTTCTTACAGTTCCGGAGGATTGTACAGATTTAAATGAATTTCTGGAATGCTTTGCACTTCCGGATTCATTGATGATGACTAGGGAAGGACTTAGTGAAGCTGTATATTTGGTGGCAGAAAATATAAAGAGTCAGGGGGTTATATATGCTGAAATCCGTTTTGCTCCTCAACTTCATACAGAACAGGGAATGACCCAGGAAGAAGCTGTGTTGGCTGCTTTGGAAGGCTTGAAGCGTACAGATTTAAAGGCAAATCTTATTCTTTGTTGTATGAGGGGTGATGGAAATGAGGAGGCAAACTATGAAACTGTGGAATTGGCGAAAAAATACCTTGTAGAAGATGGTGGTGTAACCGGCATAGATATTGCAGGTGCAGAAGCTATTTACCCAACTTCAAATTATTCCGAACTTTTTGCCAAAGCTAAAGAATATGGTATACCATTTACTATTCACGCAGGTGAGGCTGATGGAGCGGAAAGTGTAAGATGTGCCATTGAATATGGAGCTGTGAGAATAGGGCATGGAGTTCGAATCAATGAAGATGAGAATGTAGTAGAGTTGGTAAAGAATAAAGGTATCTATTTAGAAATGTGTCCTACCAGTAATCGGCAGACACATGCTGTTGAAGATATGTCCGATTATCCGCTAATGGATTATCTGAATGACGGAATCAAAGTTACGCTTAATACAGATGATATGGCTATAGAAGGAACAACAATAGCTGAAGAATTTCGTTACATGGAAAGAAACTTCGGTCTTACACCTGAACAAGAAAAATTGATGCTCGCAAACTCAATTGATGCTGCTTTTACAAGTGAAAGTGTAAAAAATGAGCTTCGCAAGGAATTAGAAATTAATTCAGATACCGTATCTGAAGATTTGGGTCTG
>JBJEMQ010000206.1:0-8489 GCA_051879755.1 Coprococcus sp.
CAACAAAAGAAAAAAATTATTTTACTTGAACAACTGTGTTTAGTATAGAACACAACTATGAATAAAATATGACTATTTTTTCAATGCACTGTAAATTAATGTTAAAATTATTTTTTACATTAAACAAATATATGTACCTATGTAATATAAATAATTACAGTATTTTTACGCTATTACCAACTACAAGCTCTATTCAGGCACAGCCGCACGGTTTTACGCTTACTCCTATTATATTCTGGTTGTCTATATATCCCGCTGCAAACAGACCTGCTTTGATTATTCTGTTCCATTCCTTGGCTGACAAATCAATGATCATGCC
Source organism: Coprococcus sp. (assembly GCA_051879755.1). Lineage (GTDB taxonomy): Bacteria > Bacillota > Clostridia > Lachnospirales > Lachnospiraceae > Coprococcus. The sequence goes on from JBJEMQ010000206.1 coordinate 320, forward strand.
ATCATCAAGCTCAATAGTACACGCATTGTCAACACTGCAATTCTCAGCGCATGCTATCTTATACATATTCTTTCTGTTTATTGCACCTATATCCTCCAATGCATTTATCATGCGATATACTGTAGCTGAACCAATTCTGTCGTCGACCTTTGACGCTTTATAATATATCTCCTTACAAGACGAGCATTCCTCATCTAAGATTATGTCAAGAAGCATAAGCCTTTGTCTGGTTATCCTGCAGCCTCTTTGTCTGAGCCTGTCTATAACCATTTCTCTCTGCATCCGGGTTCTCTGATATCCTATATCTTCTGCAACATCATGTTTATCTGTTTTTGCAACTATCTGATGCATAGTATACCTCCTTGTCATTTTATCTAATGCCTATTGATGTTTTTGTGAACTTACCATTGTCTGAATCCAATAGATTACAATCACCTTATTTCAATTAGTTAGTATAATCTAATGCATGTTAGTTGTCAATAACCTATTTTAATTTTAATAATGATGCTTCATTCCTTCTACGTCAAATCATAATATACTATATCGCATTCTGAACTTTTTCAAATGTAACCACAGCCTTGAATAAATCGCCATCTACATATATGTTGAATTCCGCCCCCATCAGGTTACAAAGACTTTGTGCTATAGATAAGCCAAGTCCGCTTCCTTCTGTATTTCTGGAGCTGTCACCTCTGACAAAGCGTTCCATAAGCTCTTCACTTGATATATTAAGCGGCTCTCTGGATATATTTTTGAATATTATTCTTGCTTTGTCCGTTTCCTGCTCTACCTGCGCATATACTCTTGTACCCGGCATTGCATATTTGCAGGCATTATTAAGCAGATTATCAAATACTCTCCATAGGTGTCTGCCATCTGCCATTACCCGCGCCTGTTCCTCTGTCACATTCAAAACAAGCGCTATCCCTGCATTTGCAAATTTGTCTCCATATTCTGCCACAGCCTGCGTCAAAAGCATATTTGCATCCATACATTCCATCTCCATCTGTACATTTCCCGTAGAAGCTTTCGATGCATCAACCAAGTCCACTATGAGTTTCTTAAGTCTTGCAGACTGTCTGGACAGAACTTCTATATAAGATTTCTCCGGTTCTTTATCAATACCTTCCTTCTCAAGTAAATCTACATAATTAATAATTGATGTAAGTGGTGTCTTTATATCGTGAGATACATTTGTTATAAGCTCCGTTTTCATACGTTCACTCTTCATCTGCTCTTCAACCGCACACTGTATACTCTCATTTATATTATTAAGGTTTTCTCCATGCTCCTTAAATGCTCCAAACATATATTTTGTATCTATTTTATGCTCAAGCTTACCTTTTGCCAGTTCTTTACCGCCTTTATATAATTCATTTATTATAATAATGAATGTTATGTAAAATAAGGTAAATAGTATAGCAATACACGCAAGAAACACGCATAATGTATAGTAATCACCATTTATCGCAATTAACAGAAATCCGCCCACAAAAATAATAATGCCGTATACAGCCAGCGCTTTCCATACAAATGGAATTCTGGTCTTTATATATCTGAACCAGCCTGATATTCTTCCATTTTTGCCAAATAAATATCTGCCCATTCTGTAAAGTATACTATTTTTTAACCATGTATGTGCTTTTATATTCGTTATAATATGATTAATCATAAACAGCGCCACCATAAAACAACATACAGCCATACCACACAGCAGCCAGTATTCTGCATCTTCTATTGCGATAATATAATCGCAATAAATCACACCATATAATATACACGAACAGCTCCACCCGAACATACCAATTGCCAAACCTGCTGCCATAAGAATGAATTCAGAAGGAATTTTCTCAAGCATATTAAGCTTTATGCCTTCTATCCCTTTTTTCACTCCGGCACCGACCATTGAAATGACGGAAAATATTATGCACAGTATTAAACTGCATATAAAACCATAAATAAAAATATCTTTATACTTATATAATGCAGTCAGATATTCTGATGCATCCTGTTTAGGATATGTAAGCAAATCTGTATTCAGACCACACTCTATATTTATAGTCAGGTTGCAATTATATTCATCATATATCTTACGTTGCAGTATATAACCATTCTCTGTATAAGAGCCTCCTTCACATGCTCCGTTTTTATACAGAATTTCTTCTAAATAGTTACTATAATAATTCTCTTCCTGATAAAATGTATTTGCCACTTCTTCATATGTATTAAAGAACTCATATGTATATGCTTCACCGGAATAAGTATACTTACTATTATCTGATATATTTGATGCGTTAACATCCGACATCATATTCATATTCTGACTATATATATTAAGTGTTTCGCCGCTTCCATATAATGATTTGATACTAACTTCATATGCATATGCTTCTTCATCTTCATCATATATAAGTTTGTTTTCAATCTCATCAGCTAAATCCTTCTCATCCGAAATCAATGGTTTTATATCCTGATAATCAAGGATTCCATCATTATTAATATCATATTTGTCAAATTCTTCCGGAGTTCTTATATCATTAAAAACATAACTCTTCTCGGCAATATATTTTTTTACTACATCACATATCTGTTCTGATTTTTCATATATATATTTACAATATATATCCTGCTCTACCCGCCTTATATTGCTGTCTATATCCTGGCGAAATACTCCATTATAATATGCCTGATATGATGCACCTGCTGTAACTACAGTTACAAAAGCAGTCACAGCTATAAGCAGATAAATAATAGCCTTATATATATAACTGCCCCGTATTCTATTCACTTTTTTTTCATCCAAGTTTAATTCTCCTCCATTCTATATCCCCTTCCCCAGATAACCTTGAGATATCTTGGTTCAGCAGGATTGATTTCTATCTTTTCGCGGAGATGTCTTATATGTACTGCAACTGAACCCTCTGCTCCAAGAGGATCCTCTTTCCATACTGCTTTATATATTTCCTTAGGTGAATATACCGTTCCCTTATGAGTCATAAGCAGCTTCAGAATATCATATTCTGTAGGAGTAAGGCTAATCAGTTCTCCGTCCACAGTTACCTGCTTAGAACTGTCATTTAACTCTATTCCACCTATTTTTATAATTTTCTCTGTTACTGTTCCTCCCCCTAACTTCATATACCTTCTCAATTGTGATTTTACTCTTGCTATAAGTTCTACAGGATTAAAGGGCTTTGTTATATAATCATCTGCTCCTACTTCAAGTCCTAATATTTTGTCGGTATCTTCACTTTTTGCAGTTAACATAATAACCGGAAGATTGCTCTCCTCACGAATCTTCACCATCGCTGTTATTCCATCCATCTGAGGCATCATAACATCCATAATCACCAAATGAATCTCATGCTGCCTCACCTGCTCAAGTGCTTCTACTCCATTATATGCCTCATATATATTGTAGCCTGCCGTAGTCAGATAAATTCTTATCGCAGAAACAATATCCTTTTCATCATCACAAACCAATATGTTGTACATAATCCATATCTCCTCTATATTAATATAATAAGCACATCTGATTTTTCTGCCAAATCGCATTTGTGCTTTATTATACCATTTGTTATTAAAAAACAAAACTCACCTCCTGCCATTTATTATCTTCATCTTCGCTTTAAGATACAACGGCTCAAATATTTAAGATTTCATTAAGGAAGATTGAGATTTAAGAAACTGCGTGTTATAATTTGTAACTGTCCAGAGACAATCAGAATGTAGTTTTTACTAAAAACAACTTGTAATTAATGATGAAATGGAGAACATATGCTATGACTAAGAAAGACGTACTTGAGATACGACACCAATTTGCCCCTGCCACATGCTCTATAAGTAAGATATGTGGATGCTACGTTGATGGGGATCGAAAAAAAGTTGCCACCATGAAAGAAGCATTTCTTTCTTTGCCTGAGGAAGAAGCATTCAAATACTTTGAAATATTCAAGAAAAATTTATCAGGAAGTATCGGAAAGAATCTTGTTACGATGCCATTTCCTACTAACCAGGAATTTGACGGTGGCACACAGGAATTTCTTTTAAAACTCAGAAACAGCAAACTTGAGGATGACCTGCTAATTGATGAATTCTATGATAAAGTTATTGAAACATATGACTATACGGGCAATTATCTGATACTTCTTATTCATGACACATATGATGTTCCGGGTAAAACCACAGACGGTCTTACTATGGATGATGCATCAGACGAGGTTTATGAATATATAATGTGCTCAATATGCCATGTAAATCTGTCCAAAGCCGGTCTAAGTTATTTTGATACAGAAAGTACATTCCACAACAGAATACGCGACTGGGTTGTAGATATGCCTGACATCGGTTTCCTTTTCCCTGCATTTATTGAAAGAAGCGCCGATATACATAATGTACTATACTATAGCAAAAAGCCGGAGGAAATGCATTACGAATTTGTGGACAAGCTCTTAGGAACCGCATCCCCTATAACTGCCGAAACACAGAAGGAAACCTTCCAGACCCTTGTTACGGAAACTCTTGGTATGGATTGTAATTATGATACAATAAAGAATATTCATGAAAATCTTAATGAAATGATGGAAGAACAAAAGGACAATCCTGAACCATTTACACTGTCTAAGAACTCCATCAAATCGCTGTTTGCAAATAGTGGTGTTACTGATGAGAAGCTGGCGAATTTTGACGAAAGCTTTGAAAAAGTAGCTGCTTCTATTGCAGCAAAGCCAATTTCAACAGATTCTGATGACAGCTCTGTTCCAAAACCTGAGCCTAAGCTTCAGCTATATGCAAGCAATATAGTAAATACACGTGCATTTGAAGTTAAAACCCCTGATGTAGTCATCAAGGTGAATCCTGAACGGACTGACTTAATTGAAACAAGAGAAATCGACGGCAGAAAATGTATCGTTATACAAATCTCTGATGAAGTAGAAGTAAACGGAATTCCAATCAAAAACAATTAAACTCTTATTATTCAATAACGTCTCGGCGTTATTGACAGCTAAATAAAAGAGCCGTTCGGCTCTTTTATTTACATCTTTAACATTTTCTTTTTCTTTAGAATAAATGCGATAATCAGACAAATCACCAAAGTAATTCCACATATTATAGCGAAACCATATGGTGTATCCGATAACGGCATCCATTCCCCTGCAACATTCATACCATATAGTCCTGATATAATCGTAGGTATGGACATAACAATAGTAATAGCCGCAAGGAACTTCATGACATTATTCAGTCTGTTATTAATAACTGCAGTCATAAGCTCTCTTGTACCATTTATAATATCCCGGTAGATATTTGACATCTCTATAGCCTGCTTATTCTCTACCATAACATCATCAAGCAATTCCTTATCTTCCGGATACTGTTTTATCCGGCTATACCTCGCCAGCTTATCAAGTACAACACCATTTGCACGAAGTGATGTTGCAAAATATACGAGGTTCGATTCCAACTCGTGAAGATCAATAAGATCATTATCTTCTGTCTCTTCCTGAATACGCTGTTCAATAAGCGTTCTGCGTCTGTCCATTACTCGAAGATAATACTGATATGTCATACAGCTTCTATACAAAATCTGATAGGTAAACCGCATTCTCTTCTTTGTACTGAAATCTCTGACCTTCTTCTCTACAAATGCTTCCAATACCGGAGTTTCCTCAGCACAAACTGTTATAACAGCTTTGTCTACAAGAATTATACCCAACGGTATGGTTGTATACGCATCCCTGTCATTTCTTCTCTCTATTGATGGTATGTCCACAATAATAAGAGTATAGTCACTTTCAATTTCTATACGTGAACTCTCCTCATCATCAAGTGCAGCCCTTACATCATCAAGATCAATTTCATACTTCTCTGCTATGTATTTACTTTCTTCTACCGTAGGCTTAGTCATAGACACCCAGATATCATCTTCATATTCTGATATTTCAGACAAGACCTTTTCATCTGTCCTATATAAGTTAATCATAAGTCTAAACCTCCGGTTTTCTTTTTATCATAAATAAGCACTATGTATTATATCTGCTATTTTTCTATGCCTTTTGGCTTAATCTCAATCGCACTTGATGAATAAGTTTCATAACTTTTATAATCAAACACAGAAAAATCCGCTTCTATTTTTTCAAACTTTGGTGTTGTCGTAAAATCCTCCATATGCCAATATACCGGGAAATATGCCACGCACTTTCCAGGAGCATCTATTAATCCACCATATCCATATACATCCTGTCCATCTACTAAAGTATCCAAAAGCATTGCAGTAACATTCTTATCAGTTTTATTTGTTACTTTAAGATACTCTTCATATTCATCATATTCATTATCAACTTTAATTGTATTTAATGCAGCAACTTCACAAATATCATCTGAGTATACAACAACCCAATCTTCAGCCTTCGGTGCATTTTTGATTTCTGTTGATATATCACATTGAACTTTCATACTATCCACAGTTATATCTTCATATGTCTCACCACTATATACACTGAAATAAATATTTACATCTGTTATCTTCTTCAATCCGGCTACTGTCATATCGCTGGCATATACATATAAACTCCATTCGCCTTTTTCTCCTGCCTCAGCAGAACCATATAAATTTCCATTAAAGCACAATCCATTAACATCAACCATATCAAGACCGGCTCCTAATCTGCCTTTTGACTTATTAACCATCTCGCCTTCTATTACAAAATCACCGGCTTTCGATATATATGTCTTTGTATATGTAAGATCTACTATATCATCACTATATATAACTGTTCCTTCGGCATCCGGTATCTGAGAATTATTTGAAGATGGTTCATCTGACGAAGGTTCTTCTGTTGTAGAAGCCTCTACAGTTGTGTCTTCTGTTGTAGTTGCTTCTGTTGTTGTTGCCTCTGTCGTATTCTTTTTCTTTTCATCGTCATCATCTTTAAATACAACAAGTACAAGTATAAGAATTATCGCAATTACTGCAGCTGCCAGCACAATTCCTGCAACTATAAAAGGCATCTTGGATTTTTTTGGTTCCTGGTTATTGGGACCATATGAATTTCCTATATACCCATTATTCTGAGTATAGCCATTACCCTGGGTGTAGCCGTTACTTTGGGTATATCCGTTACCCTGAGTATATCCATTACTCTGAGTATAGCCATTGACCTGAGTATATCCTCCATACATATTTGAGTTTGGCATGCCCTGCCCGCCCATATTCTGTGTACCATACATACTCTGTCCCGGCATTCCCTGTCCGTTCATATTCTGTGTACCATACATATTCTGCGTTGCAAATATACCTTCCTGAGGTTGTGGAGTTCCATGGCTATATACCCCTGCTGTCCCGGTTCCCATAGTTGTATTATTATCATCATCTAATTTCACGCTTATCTCCTGATTATATGCCACTGTTGCATCTGCATTCTCCATAAGTACAGGATTACCACAATTTGGGCAAACATTTCCTGAATAAAATTCATTTCCGCATCTATTGCACTTCATAACTCTTCCTCCAACTTTGTAACCAATCTATCAACCGGACAGTAATCTGTTAACGCATTTACATACTTATAATTACAACTTATCTTATCATAAAAACATATTACTTTCAACTAGGATATACAGATGAATTTTTAAAAAAAGCCCTACAGGAGTACATATCAATCCTGTAAGGCTTTTATTGTATTATTCCTAATCAAGTGCTTTCTTATGAGCTACTGTAACAGTTTCGTCATAACATGAAAACGCATCATCAACCATGCTTCTGTCAGGACTTTTCGTAATCAGACTCACAACAGGTACAAGAATCAGTCCTCCTATCATTGCAAGTGCACCACAATTGATTGGTGACTGTATCATAGCAGGGAATTTGAAACATCCCCATGTATTACTGATAAAGTTAAGCGTCATTATTCCTGCTCCCCATATAAATGACACCCAGCAGGCTGCAACCGAGGTTTTCTTCCAATACAATCCATATAGAAATGGTGCAAGGAATGCACCTGCTATAGCGCCCCATGATACTCCCATCAACTGTGCAATAAATGTAATCTTACTTGAGTATTGAACTATTGCAATCACCGCAGATATAACTATAAATACTACAAGCATGATTCTCATTACAAATACCTGTTTTTTCTCACTCATCTTAGGTGATACTGTTCCCTTGATA
>JBJEMQ010000207.1:0-2114 GCA_051879755.1 Coprococcus sp.
CTTGGTACGATTGCTTGCCTTGAGTCAATAACAAATGTGCCTCATCAATAAATGCAACATCAATAGGCTCATCTACCGTATGCCGATTAATGAATGATGTTGGTTTATACACAACCTCTCCATACCGTTCAACCAGACCAAGTTTTTGAGCAATTTGTTCGTAGACAGTAATTTGCTCATCGTGATTTACCATCATGCAACATTTCAACGGCTCTAGTTCTCGTTCTTCAGCACTTGCAAATAATTCATAAAAAGTACTGCTATTCAAAACAGTTTTCCCAGTTCCCGCTTCTCCTTCAATAAAAATTAATTGCCCGCGCTTTCCAGTTTTTAACGCCTCAAAAACCCTTTGAATAATATTCTTCTTTATTTCTTCCTGTTCTTCTGTCAATTTATGCAACGGAGACGCTTTAAAAACCGCCGAGTCCTTTATTGCGCTTTCACTTGGAAACAACTCTTTATTGTCTCTACGCAGTTTCTTCCAAACCATTCGGAAAATATCATCCATCTCGCTATCCGGATAATATCTGCTTTGTGGATTTCCGCGTAGATTATGTATCTTACACACACGATCGACGCTCATCATATATAACATCAAGCGATTTTCAATATCTTACGTCATTGATTTATTAAAGTGCTCATGCCCTATAACATATAAACTCGCATCTTGGAGCAGAAGTTGGTGTTGCCATTTCCTTTCATCCATACCAGCATCATAATGTTGTTTTGTTCTTTGAATAATGTTGTTAGATTCTCCTATATATACTTCATAATCATCCGTATTTTTCCAATTATGAATGTACACCGTTGGAAATTGCAACAATATATCCTGCTCTTTTTCAGATGCATCTCGCATTAATGACTCTTGAAAGATTTTCAATCCTTGTGCATTATCATCTATCTTTTTTACTATTGGCTTAATATCTGTTCCCATCATTTTAATTCCTCATTATTTTTCTTAATGCGTCTTGGGTCCTGTGGTTTTTCAACATCTCCAGGTATCAGCCAAGTTCTTCCTTTCAAAATTGCCCCTTCAAAACGTCCTTCTTTACAATAAATAGCCACTCTTCTCTGTGAAATTCCCCATTTATCTGCTAATTCTGCGGTTGTATAATACTCCATATCATATCCTCCATAATGTTCAGAGACACTATAATATAATTATATTCCTAAAAGCGAATACTTTCAACAACATTCTACATTTGTTAATCAATTCTACATTTGTTAATCAATTCTATATGTTGACTGCAGGGACCCGTAGCCATGCTGCAAGGCATAAAGAAAGGCTCTAATTCATAGACACTAACCTCTACAAATCAGAGCCTTGCTGACGCAATAGCCTACCATGGCTACCTCCTACAGTAAACATATTTAATTATTTTCTTTTAACATCTCTATTACCTCTTCCGGTGTCATCATATAAAGCCGCTCATAATTTTGCTTCATCACCTTTACCGATGCCAGCTTTATTATTTCCTTACTGGATTCACCCGTCACATAATGCCAATGCCGATAAATATACCCTATCCAATATATCATTTCCTCCGAATAAACCTCTCTAGGCTTTTTGAATCTATCTGCAGCTTCGTCAATCACTTCCTCCCAAAGATACTCCTCTCCCGCCCATTGCATCCGATTATAGGTAGAATCCAAAGCTTTTGCAATCGCTGATTTCATAAATACTTTTATGAATTCTGTGCTGTTGATTCCGCGATGGACAGAAAGCTTAAATAGCCTTCCTTGGATGTCACACAGCTGCAACTCAATCGATGTCATTTTTCTTTCCTCTTTCCACCTGTCTATCAATCGTCATCCGATGAATGCTTGGAACATCTGCAAGCACCCCTTCCTTGATAATCTTTCCAAGATTCATCGGTGTATATCCACATGCATTTGCTGCCAAATTGATGTGTTTACATCCCTCTTTATATGGTTCCATATTATTATGGTCGTGACCGTGTATATTCAGGCACCATGGCAATCCATACACCGGCTCATGTGACAACAATATTTTCTCTGCTATAAAAAGTGGTCCTGTATAAATTTCATCAAAGTAATTGTTATATGCGCCTTTTGCATCATGATTTCCGAGAATCAGAATCTTTTTTCTCGCC
>JBJEMQ010000208.1:0-8459 GCA_051879755.1 Coprococcus sp.
ACAGGGAGAATATAGTGCAAATATGCTTCGTGAGAAGCTATTGGGTGAAAAAGTAGAAATCACAGAGGCTGAGCAGGTTCCTGCAAGACCACCTATTCTTTGCCCGGGTTGTCCTCACAGAAGTGTATTTTCAGTACTTAATAAACTCAAGATGCATGCAGCAGGTGATATAGGCTGCTATACACTTGGTGCAGTAGCGCCGCTTAGCGTTATAGATACAACAGTTTGTATGGGTTCATCTATATCAACTCTTCATGGTATGGAGAAAGCAAAGGGTAAGAATTACATAAAGAACTGGGTAGCAGTTATAGGTGACTCAACATTCCTGCATACAGGTGTGAATTCACTTATGAATATGGTTTATAACAAGGGAACTGGAACAGTCATTATTCTTGATAACTCAACTACCGGTATGACAGGTCATCAGGACCATGCCGCAACCGGAAAAACCCTTATGGGAGAAACTACATATGCCATAAATATATATGCCCTGTGCAAGGCGATGGGGGTAAACAGTGTACATGAAATAAATGCTTTTGATGTCGAGGGACTTGAGAAGCTTATCAAAGAGGAAACTGCAAAGGATGAAGTTTCTGTAATTATTACAAAGTCTCCTTGTGTGCTTCTTAAGACAACAAAGATTACAGGTATATGTAAGGCAATTCCTGAGAAATGTAAAAAGTGTGGTATGTGTCTGAAGCCTGGATGCCCTGCAATTATTAAACAGGCAGATGGAACCATACGTATAGACGACACATTATGTAATGGATGTGGACTTTGTATGAGCCGTTGTAAATTCGATGCTATCGAAAAGGAGGAGTTCTAATATGGAAACAAAGAATATTATGATTGTCGGTGTAGGCGGACAGGGAACACTTCTTACCAGCCGTATTCTGGGTGGTATTACAACAGCGGCAGGTTATGATGTGAAGCTTTCAGAGGTTCATGGAATGAGTCAGAGAGGCGGAAGCGTTGTAACATATGTAAGATATGGCGAAAATGTATCAGAACCAATAGTAGAAGAGGGCTGTGCAGATGTTCTTATAGCATTTGAAAAATTGGAGGCTTTGAGATATGCTCACTTCCTTAAGAAAAATGGAGTTATAATCATAAATGACCAGCGCATTGATCCGATAACAGTTGTTACCGGGATGGCAGAATATCCGGAGGGAATTATAGAGAAGCTGTCTGCTAAATATAAAGTAATTGCTGTAGATGCTATGGAAGAAGCTAAGAAGCTTGGAAATACAAGGGTGTTTAATACAATTATTATTGGTGTTGCAGCAAAGCATATGGATTTTGAACATGACAAATGGCTGGAGGTTATAAAAGCTACTGTTCCTCCAAAGACGGTAGATATGAATATTGCAGCATTTGAAGTGGGATATTGTTTATGATTTGAAATAGAATGATTATGATAAACATTTGAAGCAGAATGAAAACAAGTAATTAATCTGATGCTTCAACAATATATTTTTGATATATAAAAGTATACAAGAGAGACTGCCATATGGTGAGTCTCTCTTGTTTTTAGGGGATTAAGCGGAAATCCTCGGTAATTTAATTGTCGTGCAGTATACACGTGTGTATGGGCAGATTACAGCTTATTGAACATATTCATTTAACCAGCCGACAATAGAATTTGATATGGCATTTGCATAGGCTTCAAGATTCTTGTTGAATAGCTTGATATCTGTTTTGTTTGTCATGAATCCCATCTCGAGAATAAGACTTGTCATATCGGTTTCCCGTATTACTGCATAGTTACTATCACTGCTGTCCTGAGTGCCAATACGGACACCTCGGTTTTGGGATACTCCAACCTCTTCAAGATTATCTAGTATAGTGTTTGCAATAGCATAGCTTCGTTCTGAGCCGGAGCTGTGAATCCATACTTCGACACCGCATACTTCATCTGAAGATGCAGTAGAATTTCTGTGAAGGGAAACAAACAAATCTGCAGCTGCTTCATTTGCAATCTGCGAACGTGAGGCAAGCTCTGTAGAGGAATCGTCTGTTCGGGTCATTACAACAGTTACACCGCTTTTTTTCAGATTCTTCTCAACAAGTAATGCCAGTCTTAAGTTATCATCTTTTTCATAACTTCCATCTATTCCCTCTGCGCCTACATCACTGCCACCATGGCCTGCATCTATACAGACTACATATTCGGAATCTGCCTTAATATATGAAAATGTCTGGGTTTCTTTTTTTTGTGATTTCGCAAGAAGAACGGCCAGTATAATAATACATACTATAAGCAGGGCATTGATAAAAATTAAAAAATGAATAAGGGACTGCATTTGTTTGGCAGTCAGTTTTTTTTTGGACATAAGCACCCTCCTGTTTGTTCTCATACATAAGATACCCCATATTTCGAGTTATTTCAATGACATATTTCGTAAAGAATGTCCTTTGGAGTCATAATTTTTTTCCGTTTAGGCAGCAAGAACACAGAGGTGTTCTTAAAAACAGGTGTAAATGGTCTGTAATGCAGGTAAATATATAAAACGAAATATTTGCATTTTACAATAATGCATGTTATTTTATGATTTGATGAAAGGGAAAGGTGAAGTAAATGATAGTTGATACACATACACATATATATCCGGATAAGATTGCAGCAAAAACATTAGAATTGTTATCAGGAAGAGCCGGTACAAAAGCACATACAGACGGAAGCTTTGAGGGATTAAGGAAATCAATGAAGGAAGCAGGCATAGATGTATCTATAGTACTTCCTGTAGCAACTTCCCCAAAACAATATGAAAGAATAAATAGCAATGCACAGCAGACAAATGAGCATTATCAGGAAACAGGAATATGGTCACTTGGTGGTATACATCCTTTAAATGATAATTATAGAGAGATATTAAAGGATGTGAAGGACAAAGGTCTTAAAGGCATAAAACTTCATCCTGATTATCAGGATACATTTTTCAATGATATACGATATAAAAGGATTATTGACTATGCCTCAGAGCTTGATCTTGTAGTGGTTGTTCACGCTGGAATAGACATAGGACTTTCGAATAAAGTACATTGTACTCCTGATATGGTTATGGAGATTCTGGATGAGGTAAAACCGTCAAAACTTGTTCTGGCTCATATGGGTGGCTGGCAGATGTGGGACGAAGTATATGAAAAGCTTTGCGGAAGAGATATATATTTTGATACAGCATTTTCATATGGGGATATCGCTTGGAAGGAAGGTGTATGTCAAAAATGGAGATTACTTACAACAGAGATGTTTTTTAAGTTAATAAGTAAGCATAATTTAGATAAAATATTATTTGCAACTGATAGCCCGTGGTCAGACCAAAAAAAGAGCATTGAGGATATAAAACGCATTCCGATTGCTGATGAGCTTAGAAACAAGATGCTTGGAGGCAATGCAGAGAGACTGTTTGGTTTGGAAGAAAATGATTTAAGTAAAAAAGTTAAAAAGAATTAAAAAAATACTTAAAAAAATCAAATTTGGTATTGCATTGTATAAAAAAGTATGTTACATTTTTGTTACAGGATAAAAGACCTGCAATAAAAATTTGATTGTTTTTTTTCACAAAAAAAATATATAAAAAGACATGCTAAACGCCCAATAGCATGTCTTTTTTGCTGTAGTCTGTATTTGTGATAGGGAGTTTCAGTTATGAAACCGGAATAAAAAAAGGAACTGATAAAATCAGTTCCTTTAGCTGGGCTACTAGGATTCGAACCTAGAAAATGCTGGAGTCAGAGTCCAGTGCCTTACCATTTGGCGATAGCCCAATGCGTTCAACAGATGCTATTATATATTAAAGCTTGAAAAAATGCAAGCCTTTTTTTAAAAAAATGCAAAAAAAATGCAAAATAACAAAAAGCTTGATATTAGATATAAAATATATTATAAAATATAGAAATAAGTGTTATTATATATTTGCTACAATATAATAATATCCGTAATTAAAGTTAATGACAAATTACTTTATACAGTGTAGGAAATATTTAAGCAAGAAGTCCCTTCGCTTTAGTTCTGGGGCTAGTTTACATAGGACTGTTACAATATTTAATACATTGTTATGATAATAAGATGAAAAAGAGTGGGATAGAGAAATGATTAATATAGGTGAATGGAACGAACTGGAAGTAGTTAAAGGAAAAGATTTTGGCATTTATCTTACTGATAAGGAGAGAAGTCAGGAGGTTCTTCTTCCGGCAAAGGAAGTACCTGATGGAACGCATATAGGGGACAGAGTTAATGTATTTATTTACAGAGATTCTTCTGACAGAATAATTGCAACAGTTGCAACTCCATATATTACTCTTGGAGAATTAGCATGCCTGAGATGTGTGGGCGTAACGAAGATAGGAGCATTTATGGACTGGGGTCTGCCAAAGGATATACTGCTTCCTTTTAAGGAACAGAAGGGTAAAGTGGAAGAAGGCAGGGAATATCTGGTGCGTATGTATAAGGACCGGTCTGACAGATTGTGTGTTAGTATGAAGGTGTATTCGTATCTTAGCTCAGATGCTCCATATAAGGCAGGAGATGATGTGGAAGGAGTTGTTTATGAATTTAATCCACAGCTTGGAGCTTTTGTTGCAGTTGATAATAAGTATTCTGCTCTTATACCTATGAAGGAAATACACAGCCGTATAAATGTAGGTGACAAGCTGCAGGGAAGAGTTGCCAATGTCAGAGAGGATGGAAAACTCAATCTTACTATACAAAAGCCGATAAAGCAGCAGATAGAAGAAGACAGCGAGATGATATACAGAATAATAGAAAGCTATAATGGTATACTGCCATTTAATGACAGAGCTGATAAAGAAATCATAGAAAGAGAATGCGGTCTCAGTAAGAATGCTTTTAAGAGAGCAGTAGGAAGACTTCTGAGACAGGGCAGAATAGAAATAACAGATAAAAATATAATAATCAAATAGATAAGGAGATTTAGAAAATGAAAAAAGTAATCAGTACAGACAAAGCACCGGCAGCAATAGGTCCATATTCACAGGCTATAGAGGTAAATGGTATGTTATTTACATCAGGTGTAATACCAATTGACCCGGCTACAAATCAGCTTGTGGAAGGAGATATAAAGGTACAGGCAGAACAGGCAATTGGTAACCTCAGGAATTTGCTTGAAGCAGCAGGCTCATCATGTGATGATGTAATTAAGACAACTGTATTTATCAAAAATATGGATGACTTTGGAACAGTAAATGAGATATATAAGAGCTTTTTTGAGAAAGACTGTCCTGCACGTTCATGCGTAGAAGTTGCACGTCTTCCAAAGGATGTATTAATTGAGATTGAGGCAATTGCAGTAGTTAAGTAATATGGGTAATCAGAAACAGAAAAGAATAAACGGTGCCATATATTTCTTTATAGCATTGATAGTTATATACGAACTGGCATCGATAATATTTATGTTTACCGGAGTTCTATCCGGAATTGATGTAAAGTTTAATATAATAATAAGCCAGAGCCTTATATTTGTACCAACGATAATATATCTTATTATTACAAAGAGAAATATATTTGACCTGCTGAGGCTTAAGAAAACAAATTGGCTTATGATTATTATTGTTCCTGTAATTGCAGTAGCCATAGAACCCCTGACAGCAGTAATAAATGCGCTTTCGATGTTATTTGTGGACAATCAGATATCTGATCTTTCGAATGAGCTGATAAAAAACAATCCTTTCGGAATATCACTTCTTTTGATGGCGTGCTGCCCTGCTATTGTAGAGGAGACTGCATACAGAGGTGTTATACTTGGCAGCTTTGAAGAAGGAAATAATCTTACTGCTGTTATTATGTCAGGTGTGCTGTTTGGAATAATGCATATGAATCTTAATCAGATGGCATACGCTATGGTGTTGGGAATTATATTTGCGTTCTTGCTTGAAGCTACAGGCAGCATATTATCAACAATGCTGGCTCACTTTTGCATAAATGGAATATCGGTATCGCTTAGCTATATTGTAAATAAGGTGCCGGTGGTAAATTCACAGGCAGATAATACATTACTTACGAGGAAAGATTTATTAAATGCCATATCTGTTTATTTGCCTTTTGCCGTAGTAGGAACATTGGTGGCAGCAGGACTTATATTTTTATTGGCGGTACTTAACAATAGAAAAGAATATTTTCTGGGATTATTCCGTAAGAAAGAAAAGGTCTATGATGATGAGCCTGCCAAAATAGTAACACCTGTTCTTATTATTGCAATGGCAGTATGCATTATAATATGTGTTGTGGAAGAATTTATATTAAGTGGCAGATGATATATGTGAAATTCAGCTTATAATAAGTCTACATATATAAAAACTGAATAATAATATCTGATAAAAAAGTGTCGGAATCAAAATCGTTTCTTAAAGATAAGCGTTATGATTCCGGCACTTTTATGATTTGTAGCAGATGAAAATGTCAGCATCGCTGACGTGCATTCAAAAGCAAGAACGCATGGGCATTCTTGAATATTTTGGTATTTAATCAGACAGTCTGCCGACTGCACTGTAGAAAGAAATAATGTATAAGCCTGCAATACCAACTATAGTATATATAATTCTTGAAAATGCACTTCCTGTTCCGAATATGGCATCAATTACATTATAGTTGAACAAACCTATGATACCCCATACTATGGCACCAATTATTACTAGAGTAAGGCAAATATAGTTTAATACCTTCATAGTATACCTCCATAAAAATATTCTTTTGTAAATAGGATAAGCAGATGTGAATAAAATATGTTGGAAATAAATGTAAATATAAAAGCCTACGGCGGATGGCAGAGATGCGCAGATGAAGAGTTATGCCTCAAAGCATAAAATTGCAAATAAGACTTGACATATTCTAAATATAATGATAAATTAAACACATGAACAAATATTCAAATGAACAAGATAAGGGGGTGCCATAATGTCAGATTGTGATAGCCGAGAGGAAAATACAGATATGGATATTCTGGCTGTAGATACAACTGAAGAAAATCTTTATGATTTGGCTGAATTGTTTAAGGTGTTTGGTGACAGCACAAGAATTCAGATTATGTATGTTCTGCTAAACGGAGAAATGAGTGTGGGTGATATAGCTGAAAAATTGAATATGAATACGTCAGCCATATCTCATCAGCTAAGAGTGCTGAAACAGGCTAAGCTTATAAAAAATCGAAGGGCAGGAAAGAATATATTCTATTCATTGGCCGACGAACATGTTGTAACAATAATGAAACAGGGTATGGATCATATCCTGGAATAAATAAGAGAAAGGTAATGGTAAATAATTATGAAGAAGAGATTTAGTTTAAATAATGTTGATTGTGCAAATTGTGCAGCTAAGATGGAGGAAAAGATTAAGAAGCTTCCGGGAGTAAATGATGCTTCGGTAAGCTTTATGGCGCAGAAGCTTACACTTGATTGCGATGAGAATAAATTGGATGAGATAATCAAAGCTGCAGATAATATTGTAAGAAGTATAGATGAAGAGGCTTACATAGAGTATTAGACAATTGTCTGATATGATGATTATATAAAAGGTGATGCTATGAATAAGAAGCAAAAGAAAATGTTGATAAGGATAATAACTGCATTTATCATATTTATTGTATGTGAAGTAGTTGATCATATAGTAGTTCTGCCGGGCGTATGGGATATTGTAGTAAAAGGAGTTATATTTGCAGTACCATACCTTATCGTGGGCTATGATGTGCTGCTTAAGGCAATAAAGAATATTGTCAAAGGACATGTATTTGATGAGAACTTTCTCATGGCAGTTGCTACAGTAGGTGCATACGGAACAGGTGAATATGGTGAGGCAGCAGCAGTTATGCTGTTTTATCAGGTAGGCGAGTGGTTCCAGAAATATGCTGTAAATCGTTCACGTAATAATATTACCGAGTTAATGAATATTATGCCGGAATATGCCAATATAGAGCGTGATGGAAAGCTTGTCAGAACAGATCCGTATGAAATAGCTGTAGGGGATATAATTATAGTGCAGCCGGGCGAGAAAATACCTCTTGATGGTGTGGTGATAGAAGGTGAGACTTTTGTAGATACAGCAGCTTTAACAGGAGAATCAGTACCACGGAAGCTTGCATGTGGAGATGAAGCATTAAGTGGATGCATTAATCAAAGCGGAGTAGTAAGAATTAAGGTAACTAAGGAATTTGATAATTCTACTGTCGCAAAGATTCTTGAACTTGTGGAGAATGCAAGTACAAGAAAGGCAGAGTATGAGCAGTTTATTACAAGATTTGCAAAATATTATACACCGATTGTATGCTTTGCCGCACTTGCTGTTGCAGTTATTCCATCACTATTTGTTGGTAATTTCGGAATGTGGTTTCATAGAGCACTTACGTTTCTTGTAGTTTCATGTCCGTGTGCCCTTGTTATATCAATACCGTTAAGCTTCTTTAGTGGTATTGGCGGTGCATCAAAAGCGGGAATACTTGTTAAGGGAA